>NZ_JALKFW010000196.1:0-35343 GCF_023243055.1 Frankia sp. AgPm24
GTCTATCGGCCGATCTCCGAGGTGCTGGCGGAGATCGACGAGCGCACGCCGCCGGTGCGGTTCCCGACGGCCCTGCCGCACCCGCATACCGGCAGGAAGATTCTCTACCTGAGTGAGGGTTTCACTCAGGCGATCGAGGACGGTGCCGGGAACGAACACCCGGAGCTGCTCGCCGAGTTGCTGGCCGCCAGCGGCCAGCTCGACACGACCTACACCCATCCCGCCATTTACCTGCAGACCTTCGACGTGGGCGATCTGTTGATCTGGGACAACCGCTCGCTGGTTCACCGCGCGCTGCACACCGCGATCGACGAGCCCGCGGTCTCCTACCGGGTGACCGTGTACGACCGGCCCGCACGTAACCGTGGTCCCGCGGTGTCGGAACCGGCTGCTCTGGGGGCCTCGTGACCGCTGCGGTGGAGCCACGGACGATTCCTGACAACCCGCAGCTGCGCGAGCGGGTGCTGCGCTGCTACAAGCCGAACTGCCGGTACCTGCGCTCGGCGACGTCCACCGTGCACGACGGCCGGATCCGGCTCACCGCGGCCTTCGAGATCGGCGAGTCGTGCTACATCGACGACACCGGGCATCTCAACGCGGTCGAGGTGAACATCTGCTACAACCAGATGCTTTATCTCGCCGTCGCGACCTGCGTGCGGGAAAAGATCGGCCCGGTGTTCGACACCTGGTCGATGGAGGATTTCTGGCGGCGCCAGCTGCCCGCGATTCTCATCGCCCGGATGCGGAGCACCTTCACCCGCGGGCTGGATCCCCGGGGTTTCTCCGGCGAGTTCCGGATGGATGACGTCGCCGCCCGCCGGCTACGGCCGGACACCGGGCCGCTGGTATCCCTGGGCACCTCGTTTCGCTACTGGGACTCCGATGGCGACGGCTGCCAGGGCACTGTCGCCGTGGCCATCGTCCCTGATCCCGTCGTCCCTGATCCCGTCGTCGCGCGACGGCAGCCGTGACCGCCCGGCCCGAGACCGCGGCGCGGCAGCGCACCGTCGCCGAGCTGGTCACGCTGCACGCCGCACGCCAGCCCCGGACCGCCGCGATCCTGTGCGCGGGCCGGACGATGGACTACGAGCACCTGGACCGCGAGAGCAACCGCACCGCGCGGGCGATCCTCGCCCGGGGCATCGCGCCCGGCGGACGCGTCGCCTATCTCGGGCGTGAGTCCGAGCACTACTACGAGATCTTCGTCGCCTGCGCGAAGGCGGGGACGGTGCTCGTCCCCATCAACTGGCGGCTCACCGTGCCGGAGATCGAGCACATCCTGGCCGACTCCGCGTGCGTCCTGCTGTTCGTCACGGACGAGCTGCGGGCGACGGCCGAGCGGGCGACCGCGGAGCACGCCGGCCTGGAGATCGTGGTCGTGGACGGCGAGGGAGACGGCGGCCCGGACGGATGCCCGGAGCTCGCGGTCTGGAAGGCCCCACACCCCGCGGAGTCGGTCACGCAGGCGGGTGCGGGCGGACCCGACGATCCGGTCGTCCAGCTGTACACCAGTGGGACCACGGGACTGCCGAAGGGCGTCGTGCTGGCGCACCGCAGTCTGCATGCCGTGCGGGAGGCCCTCGCGGGCGCCGGGCTGGACTGGATCGACTGGCGGCCCGGCGACCGCGCCCTCGTCGGCATCCCGGGCTTCCATGTAGGCGGCATCTGGTGGGCCGCCCAGAACCTCTCCGCCGGGGTGACGAACGTGGTCCTTCCCGCGTTCGACGGCCGCACGGCGGTGCGTCTCATCCGTGACCTCGGCGTCACCACCGCCTGCGTGGTGCCGTCGATGCTGCGGATCATGCTCGCCGAGCCGGAGGCGAACCGGACCGCGTTCCAGACCCTGCGCAAGGTTGTCTACGGCGGCTCGCCCATCTCCGAGAGCCTGCTGCGGGAGTCGCTGGAGGTCTTCGACTGCGAGTTCGCGCAGATCTACGGCCTGACCGAGACCGGCAACACGGCCGTGTGCCTACCGCCGGCCGATCACCGGCCGGACAGCCCGCGGCTGCGCGCCGCCGGCCGCCCCTACCCCGGCATCGAGGCGAAGACGATCGGCCCCGACGGCGCCACGCTGCCCACCGGTGAGGTCGGCGAGATCTGCCTGAGCACCCCCGCCCGGATGATCGGCTACTGGAACCTGCCAGAGGAGACCACCCGCACGCTCGTCGACGGCTGGGTCCACACCGGTGACGCCGGCCGCGTCGACGCCGACGGGTACGTGTACATCCTCGACCGGGTCAAGGATCTGATCATCGTCGCGGGGGAGAACATCTACCCCAACGAGATCGAGAACGCGCTCGCCCACCACCCGGCCGTGGCGGACGTGGCGGTGATCGGCGTCCCGGACGACCGGTTCGGCGAGGCGGTGCAGGCGTTCGTGGCGCTGTGCCCGGGGCATTCCGCGCGGGCCCGTGACCTGGTGGTGTTCCTCACCGGCCGGATCGCCACGTTCAAGATTCCAGCCCGGTTCGCGTTCGTCGAGCGGATCCCACGCAACCCCAGCGGCAAGATCCTGCGGCGCGAGCTCCGCGCGCCGTACTGGTCGGGCCGGGACAGGCAGGTCAACTGATGAGCATCGTTCGGAGGCGGCGGTGACCCCGCGGAGCACCCGCGTGAGCCCGCGGACCGTCCGCGCGGACGTCGCTGAGATGCTGTTCGTGACACCGGACGAGCTCGACGACGACGAGAACCTGTTCAACACCGGACTGGACTCCGTCGCCCTGCTCACCCTGGTCGAGCGGTGGCGCGAACAGGGTGCGGACGTCGCCTTCGTCGACCTGGCCGAGAACCCGACCCTGGCCGGATTCGACCGAATCCTGGCCGCCGCTGCGCCGCGGCCAGCGCATCCGCCGCGGTCATCGGAGCTGCCACAGTCACTGGAGCAGGCACAGTCATCGGAGCCATCAGAACTGCCCGGGCCGCCCGATGCCTGAGCGGCTGCCCCTCTCGGCCGCCCAGTGGGGCATCTGGACCGGCCAGCAGCTCGACCCGGATTCGCCGGCCTACAACACGGCCGAATACGTCCGCATCGATGGTGAGATCCGGCTGGACCTGCTGGATCGAGCCATCCGCTCGGTGGTGGCAGAGACCGAGGCCGTCCGTGTGCGGTTCCGTGGAGCCGACTCCGACGATCCGTGGCAGGAGATCGGGCCGGTCGAGTTCGACGTACGCCGCGCAGACCTGCGCGGCGAGCCCGATCCGCTGCGTGCGGCCGAGGCGTGGATGGCGGCGGACGTCGCCCGTCCCGTCGACCTGGGGACGGGGCCGCTGTTCGCCCATGCGCTGTTCCGGCTCGGCGACCGGACCGTGCTGTGGTACCACCGGGTGCACCACATCGCGCTCGACGGCTACGGCCTGGCGCTGGTCGCCCGCCGCGTCGCCGAGGTCTACACCGCACTCGCCGAGGGACGCCAGCCGCCCCCGCACACGTTCGGCAGCCTCGCCGAGGTGGTCGCACAGGACCATGCCTACACCGCCTCCGACCAGTTCACCGGTGACCAGCGGTTCTGGGTCGACTACCACGACGACCGCCCGGCGCCGGTGACCCTCGCCGGGCGGTCCGCCCCCCTGGCCCAGCACGTCCTGCGGCAGGAGGCGGACGTCGACGCGGACACGTTGGCGCTGCTGCGCGAGACGGGCCGGGTGGCGAAGGCCCAGTGGAGCGACATGCTCATCGCTGCGCTGGCCGCCTACCTGTACCGGATGAGCGCGCTGCGCCGCCCCGACGGCCCGGCGCAGATCTCCCTCGCGGTGCCCGTGATGGGCCGCACCGGGTCGGTCGCGCTGCGGGTGCCGTGCATGGTGCTCAACGCCATCCAGGCCTGGGTGCGCGTCGAGGCCGGCGACAGCCTGCTCGACCTGGCCGGACAGGTGGCCGCGCACCTGCGGGGCAGCCGGCGCCACCACCGGTATCGCTACGAACAGCTGCGCCGCGACCTGCGGATGGTCGGCAGCGAACGCAGGCTGTTCGGCCCGTCCGCCAACATCATGCCCTTCGACTACGGACTGCGTTTCGACGGACATCCCGGGACCGTCCGTAATGTCTCGGCCGGCCTGGTGGAGGACCTGGCGGTCCATGTGTACTACCGGGCTGACGGCGAGGGCCTGCACGTGCTCGTCGACGCCAACCCGAACTGCTACGACGCCGCGGAGCTTGCCACCCACGCGCAGCGCTTCGCGACCTTCCTGCACCGGCTCGCCCGGCGGCCCGCCGACCCGGTCGAGGCCATCGACCTGCTCCTGGACGGGGAACGCGAGGCCCTGCTCATCGCCGGGTCCGCACCCTCGGCCGCCCCTGCCCCCGTACCCGCTGCCACCTCCGCCGAGAGCACGCCGCCGGACGACGGGACACGGGCAACGGACCGGACCACGGTCGTCGACCTGTTCGTCGCAGCGGTGTTCAAGGCCCCGCATCTGACCGCTCTGGTGGCGCTTCCCGCCACCAACGCCGATGCCGACACGCCCAGTGGACCCGGCACCGGCTCTGGTCCCGGTCCCGACCCTGGTACCTCTGACTCTGGTACCTCGGTCGGCTACCGCGGCCTGTCCTACGAGCGGCTGAACGCGCGGGCCAACCAGCTCGCCCGGCTGCTGCGCCGAGGGGGCGCCGGGCCCGACCGGCCCGTGGCCCTGCTGCTACCGCGCACCGCGGACACCATCGTCGCGCTGCTCGCGGCCCTCAAGGCCGGGGCACCCTACGTACCGCTCGACCCCGAACACCCCGAGCAGCGGATCGCCTTCGTCCTCACCGACACCCGGCCGGCGGTGGTGGTGACGGTCGACGCGCTGGCAGCAGCCCTGCCGGCCAGCGGTGCCAGGACCATCCGGCTGGACGATCCCGCGGCGCGGTCCGACCTCGACACCCTCCACGAGGGGGAGCTCACCGACGCCGAGCGCGCGACGCCGCTACGACCCGACCATCCGCTGTGCCTCATCCACACCTCCGGATCGACCGGGCAGCCCAAGGGGGCGGTCCTGACCCATCGCGGCATGGTGAACCTGTTCCACCACCACCGCGCCGCGATGATCGAGCCGGAGTCCACGGCGGCTGGCCGGCGGATGCGCGCCGCCCTCACCGCCTCGTTGTCCTTCGACACCTCCTGGGAGGGTCTGCTGTGGATGCTCGCCGGCCACGAACTGCATCTCGTCGGTGACGACGAACGCCGCGAGCCCGCCGCCCTGCTCGACTACATCGACGCCCACCACATCGACTTCCTCGACATCACCCCCACCTACGCCGAGGAGCTGATCGGTGCCGGGCTGCTCGGCCCGGGGCGCCGTGTTCCCGCGGTGATCGCGCTGGGCGGGGAGGCCACCGGTCCCGGCCTGTGGTCCCAGCTGCGGTCCGTGCCCGGCCTGAGCGGCTACAACCTGTACGGGCCCACCGAGTGCACCGTCGACACCGTCTGGTCCCGACTCGCCGACAGCGAGACCCCGGTGATCGGACGTCCGGTGGCCGGGGCACGCACCTACGTGCTCGACGCCGCGCTGCGGCTGGTGCCACGGGGCCAGATCGGCGAGCTGTACCTCGCGGGCCTTCCCCTGGGCGCGGGCTACCACCGTCGGCCTCGGTTGACCGCCGAGCGGTTCCTCGCCGATCCCTTCGGGCCCGCGGGGCAGCGGATGTACCGGACCGGCGACCTGGTCCGGCGCCGTCCCGACGGGCTGCTGGAATACCACGGCCGGGCCGACGACCAGGTCAAGATCCGCGGTTTCCGGATCGAGCTGGGCGAGATCGAGGCCGTTCTGGCGGATCATCCAGAGGTGGCCGCCGCGGCCGTCATCGTCCGCTCGGACGGCCCCGGCGGTGACCGCCTGGTCGCCTACGCCGTGCCGGCCGGGTCTGCCGGGATGGCCGACGGCCCGGCGCGACTGCGCCGCCATCTCGCCCGTCGGCTGCCCGACTACATGGTCCCGCCGGTCATCGTCCTGCTCGACCGCATGCCGCGTACGACGAACGGCAAGCTCGACCGGGCCGCCCTGCCGCCGCCCCCGACCGGTGTCGGCGCGGCGGGTCCGGTCCGCCCGCCCCGCGATGCCCACGAGCGTCTGCTGTGTGAGTTGTTCGCCGAGGCACTCGGCCTGGACCAGGTCGGGATCGACGACGACTTCTTCGCCCTCGGTGGCCACTCGCTGCTGGTCGCGCGGCTGCTCTCCCGCGTTCGCACGGCGACCGGGATAAGGCTCGGCATCCGCGACGTCTTCGACACACCCACCGTCGCGGAGCTCGCCCAGCGCCTACCCACCCCGCAGACGCGACCGGGGGCGCAACCGGCGGCGGACGTCACCTCGCCATGGCAGGGGGTGGACCTCGGCGCCGAGGCACGCCTCGACCCGTCCATCGCGCCGCGGCCAGCGGGCAGCGGCGATCCGGACAGCGATGACCCCGGCAGTGGAACCGACCCGCGGCAGGTCCTGCTCACCGGCGCGACGGGCTTTCTCGGCGCGTTCCTGCTGCGCGAGCTGCTGGACCGCACCACGGCGACCGTCTACTGCCTCGTCCGCGCCGACGACGGCGCGCAGGCCCTGGCCCGGCTGCGCACCGCGCTGCGCCGGCTGCGAATTCCGGACGCCGACCTGACGCAGCGCGTGGTCGCGCTGCCCGGCGACCTCGAACAGCCCTCGCTCGGGCTGGCCCCGGTCACCTTCGCCCGGCTCGCCACCGGGATCGACGTCATCGTCCACAACGGCGCACGGGTCCACCACCTGGATCCCTATCGGCGGCTGCGGGCGGCCAACGTCGTGGGTACTGCGGAGATCCTGCGCCTGGCCACGACCGCCCGGCCGACCCCGGTGCACCACGTGTCGAGCTGCGACCTGGCCTGGGCCATCGACGGCAACCCACCCGTACTCACCGAGGAACGCCGGGTGGACCCCCGGTCGCTGCTGCCGAACGGCTACGTGGCCAGCAAATGGGTGGCCGAAGGGCTGGTGCTGGCGGCGGCGCGGCGTGGACTGCCGGTGTCGGTCCACCGCCCCAGCCGGGTGTGCGGCGACACGCTGACAGGTGCGACGAGCACCGACGACGCGTTCTGGCGACAGATCCGCGCGATGATCGAGCTGGGCGCCGTCCCGGCCGCCGGTTCCGCGGTACGGGCCGACCTGGTGCCGGTCGACTGGGTTGCCGGCTCCATCGTCGGGCTGATGCGCACGGGCCGGTACGCCACCTATCACCTCACCAGCGCCCGGCCCGTCGACGTCGACGTGGTGCTCGACCGGCTACGGGCCCGCGGCTACCCGCTGGAGTCCCTCGACCCGGCGCGGTGGCGTGAGCGGCTGCGCGAGGCCGCCGACCGGGCGGCGCAGCGGGAGGACTACTCCCTCGCGGTGACCGCGACCCACCTCGCCCAGATCGCCCCGCCGTCGCCCGCCGTCGCCGGCCCGCCGCCGGTCTTCTCCCGCCGCAACACGATCGACGCCCTGGGGATCGACCGGGCCCGCGCCCCGGAGGTGGACGACGCGATGGTCGACCGTTACGTCGACTATTTCGTCGACGTCGGATTCTTTCCGGCTCCGGGCACACCGGTCAGTCCGGAGCCGCCGGGTTCGACGCCGGTCGGTTCGGAGCGGGCGCGATGACCGCGAGCGCGACCGTCGTCAACGAGCCGGTGACGGCGACCCGCCGGGACTGGCTGGGGTTCGGGGTCGTGCTGGGAGCGACGTTCATGGGCCAGGTGGACGGGTTCATCGTCAGCCTCGCCAGCCCCACCATCCAGCGTGACCTGCCGGCCAGCTTCGACGAGGTCCAGCTCGTGGGCGCCGGCTACGTGCTGGCATGCGCGGCCGGGCTCGTCACCGGCGGCAGGCTCGGGGACAGGTTCGGCCGGCGCCGGATCTTCCTGCTCGGCATCGCGGTGTTCACCCTCGCCTCGCTGGCCTGCGGGCTGGCCCCGAACGCGCCGGCACTCATCGTCGCGCGGGTGGTGCAGGGCTGCGCCGCAGCCGCGCTGGTACCCCAGGAACTGGCGATCCTGCACGTGCTGTTCCGCGACGATACTCAGCGAACCCGCGCGCTCGGCGGGTACGGGACAGCCCTCGGGCTCGGGGTGATCTGCGGACTGGCGGGCGGCGGGCTGCTCGTCGACCTCGACCTGGGGGGCCTGGGCTGGCGCCCGGCGTTCCTGCTCAACGTCCCGATCGGCCTGCTGATCCTGGCACTGGGCAGGTCCACCATCCCGGAAAGCCGGGCCGCCGGGGCCACCCGGCTCGACCTGGCCGGCGCCGCGCTGACCATGGTGGCGTTCCCAGCGATCCTGCTGCCGCTGATCTTCGGCCCACGTCGCGGCTGGCTGGGCTGGACCGCGGTCTGCCTGCCGGTGGCCGTCCTGGCGCTGGCGGTGCTCGTCCGCCAGCAACGCGTGCTCGCCGCCCGCGGCGGCGAGCCGCTGTTCTCCCCGCGGGTGCTGGCCGCCCGCGGAATGCCGGCGAGCCTCGCCACGCTGGTCACGTTCTTCGCCGGCAACGCCGGGTTGTTTCTCGTGTTCACCTACTACGTGCAGACCGGCCTTGGGACGGATCCGCTGGTGGGCGGCCTGATGCTGGTGCCGCTCGGGGTGGGCTTCTCGATCGGCTCGCCGCTGTCCGGCCGACTGGTCGCCCGGTTCGGCCCCCGGTTGCCGGTGTACGGCTGCCTGGCGCTGGCCGTGATCCTGCTGGGGCAGGCCGCGATCGCCGCCGGTCCGACATCCCTGCAGCGGGTGCTGCTGGCGCTCGCCATGGGCGGTGTCGGCCTGGCCCAGGGGGTGGTCGTGGCGCCGCTGATCGGCGCCATCCTGCGCCGGGTCACCACGGACGACGCGGGCGCGGCGTCCGGCACCGCGTCGACCCTGACCCAGTTCGGGCTGGCCGCAGGCTACGCGGCGGTCGGCAGCTGGTACGGCCTGGTGCTCGGCGGCGCCCCGGGCACCGCCGACGCGCCGGCCGATCTGGACTCCCACACCCGGGCCTTCGCCGCCGCGACCGTCCTGCTCGCCGCGCTCGCCCTCGCGACGGCCGCACTGTGCGGACTGCGCGACCGCGCGGCGAATTTCCCGGGAACCAACCAGCTCCCGGGAACGACTACCCCACGGGACGGCTGACCAGGGACGGAAGCCGCAAGCTCGGGACCGGCCGCAGGCAGCCGGAGAACAAGGGGGAACGGAAACACGATGCGTGGCAGACCGGTGTTCGCGGCGGCGGCGATTCTGTTGGCACTGGTGGTGACGTCCTGTTCGGACGACAGCACCGGCCAGGCTCCGCCCGGCACAACGCAGGCGTCCGCGGTCGCGGATGCGGCGCAGGGGCGGACGACCTACCCGTTGACGATCACCAACTGCGGGAGGACGTACACCTTTGCCAAGGCGCCGAGCCGGGTCGTGGTGATGAACGGGGGCTCGGTGGCCGAGGTGTCCTCGCTGATCGAGCTCGGGGTGTCGAACCGCATCGTCGCCAACGCGCAGAACTACGGCGCCTCGGATGTTCCCGGCCGCGCGGAGGCGATCAAAGCCCTTCCGACGGGCGGCGTCACCCTGAACAACCAGCAGGACATCCCTCGTGAGGCGATGCTCGGCCTGCGACCCGACCTGGTGATCTCCACCTATGGCGGAGGGTTCACCTCCGCGTCCGGCTTCGCGACCCGCGACGACCTGCTCAAGGTCGGGGCCAACAGCTACGCCCCGGCGAGCGCCTGCGGCGAAGACGGGATGACGACCGGCTCGCCGACCGTCGAGAACAGCTACGCCATGCTGCGTGACTTCGGGAAGATCTTCGACGTCTCGGCCAAGGCCGAGGTGATTATCGCGGCCTCAGAGAAGAGGATCGAGGCGGCGTCGACTTCGGTTGCCGGGAAGCCGAAGAGCAACGTGCTGCTGGTCTTCCCGGGTATGGGGGCCGCCGACTTCAGCTCGATCGCCGGCGTGGGCGTCTGGAACGACATCCTCGACAAGGCCGGCGCGACCAACGCGTTCCTGGACGGCTCCGGGAACACCTTCCTGACGGTGAGCAAGGAAAAGCTCGCCTCGACGGACATCGACGCGGTCCTGGTCGTCAACTACCTGAACCCCAACCCCGACGCCGCAGCGAAGAACATCCTCGCGCAGTTCCCGCAGTGGGACGCGACCAAGGCCAACCGGTACCTCGTCCTGTCCGACTCGATCTACTTCGGCCCGAGCAACGACGTCGCCGTCGAGAAGATCGCGAAGCTGCTCCACCCGGATGCCTTCTGAGCCGCCAGGCGCCCGGGACGGGCACCGAACAGGCAGCCCGATCGATCAGTCCCGGCAGCCCGGCCCGCCCCCGTAGCCCGGCTGCCTGCTCGGCCTCACCTCTCTCGTCGTCCTGATCATGCTGGTGGCGTCCTGCGTCGGCGCCGTGACAGTCTCGCTGCCGCAGACCTGGCGGGTCGTCACCGCGCATCTGACCGGCCGAACGGCCGGGCTGGACCCGGTTGTCGACCAGATCGTCTGGGACTACCGGGTACCGCGGGTGCTGCTCGCCGCCCTGTGCGGCGCGGGGCTGGCAGTGGCCGGGGCGGTCCTGCAGACCCTGGTCGACAACCCGTTGGCCGATCCGTATGTGATGGGACTGGCCCCGGGGGCGTCGCTCGGCGCGGTCCTGGTGATCACGGCTGGTTCGGGGGCAGTCGGCGGCATCGGTGTGTCGTTCGCCGCCTTCTGCGCGGCGATGGCCGCCGCGGTGTGCGTCTTCCTGCTCGGCCAGCGACGTGGCCGGCTCGCTCCGACCAGGCTGCTTCTCGCCGGGGTCGCGGTCGGCTACCTGCTGCTCGCCGTCACCAGCTACGTGCAGCTCTCCGCCGACCCGAACGAGCTGCGCCAGGTCATGTTCTGGCTGCTCGGCAGCGTGGCCGGGGCGACCTGGGGGCAGCTTCCCCCGGCCGCCCTCGTCGTGGTTGTGGTGACCGCACTGCTTCTCCCGCTTGGGCGGCGGCTCAACGCGCTGGCCCACGGCGAGGAACAGGCCGTCGCGTTCGGCGTCGATGTCACCCGGCTGCGCCTGGCGCTGCTGCTCGCCGCTTCACTACTCACCGGAGTGCTGATCGCGGTGGCCGGCGGCATCGGCTTCGTCGGGCTGATGATCCCCCATCTGACCAGGCTCACCTTCGGCACCGACCATCGCCGGCTCCTGCCGCTGGCCGCGCTCGTCGGCGCCGGGTACCTGGTGGTCGTCGATCTGCTGTCCCGCACCGTGGACCGGCCCAACGAGCTGCCCCTGGGCATCCTCACCGCCGCCTTCGGCGCGCCTTTCTTCCTGTGGTTGCTGCGCCGCAACGACACGCTCGCCGGCCGGTGAGCGGCGAGGATGCCGCGGGAGAGCTGCGGCTGGACGGGGTGGCCGTCGCGCTCGGGGGAGCGCAGGTCCTGCGCGGGGTGAGCCTCGCCGCGCGGCCAGGAACCCTGGTCGGTCTGGTCGGGCCGAACGGCAGCGGCAAGACGACGCTGCTGCGCACCGTCTACCGCTCGCTGCGCCCGGACGCCGGCGTGGTGCACGTCGCCGACGCCGACGTCTGGCGGCTGTCCGCGCGGGACTCGGCCCGCCGCACCGCCGCCGTCCTCCAGGCGGGTCAGCCACCCGCCGCCCTGACGGTGACCGAGGTCGTCGCCGACGGTCGGACCGCCCACCACAGCCTGTTCAGTCGGCACACCGACGCCGACCAGGAGATCATCCGAGAGGCGTTGGACCGGACCGGGGCGCACGTGCACGCCGACCGGCTCTACGACACGCTCTCCGGTGGCGAGCGCCAGCGGGTGCTGTTGGCGCGGGCCCTCGCGCAGCGCCCGCGCCTGCTCGTCCTCGACGAGCTGACCAACCACCTCGACATCCGGGCCCGGTTCGAGCTGCTCGACCTCGTTCGCGCCAGCGGAGTCACCGCGCTCGCGGTCCTGCACGACCTCGATCTCGCCGTCCGCTACTGCGACGAGCTGGTCGTCCTCGATCACGGTGTCGTGGCCAGCGCCGGCCCGGTCCTCGACGCGCTGGGCTCCGAGGTCCTGCACGCCGTGTTCAAAGTGGCGGGACGCGTCGAGCGCCATCCCGACGGCGTCATCCGCATCACCTACACCGCGAAGCCGCTGACCGATCACACCCCGGACGTGGGGCCGTGATGTCGGCCGCCGGATTCACTGGCCAACCATGGTCTTGGTTGACTCGGCTCATCTTCTTGTCTGCAGAAGCGGTCGGCATGTGTGTCCGCCCGACAACGGTAAGGTTCGGAGGTCGGGTAGACTGAGCACGAGTGCCGGTTGGTTCGCCTCCTTCGACGAGGGTCGGGGAGGTCTGGAGGTTCGAGTCTTCCGCGGTGCACGCCGGTTGAGGCAGGTCATGGGCCCCGCATCGTCCACACGACGCGGGGCCCATGATGTTTCCGGGCTCCGGTGGAGGCTATTCGCTGGGTGGTTCTATCTCCTTCGTGGAGATGGTGATGGCGCCTTTGATGATTTCCTGGCGTGCTGCTCGAATGTCAGTCACCAGCTTTCTTGATCGTGTCGATCCTATCCCGAGGATTTTCCCGAGTTTCTCGGAGGGGATGGGGCGTCGGTGTTCGATCCAGTACTGGAAGTCCTCGTCCAGGGCGCGTGGTAGCAGCGGGTCGAAGTCCCGCCGCTCGCCGAGGGCGAGGAGTAGATCTGTGATGTCTGGTTCGTTTCCCGGAGTGTCCTCGCCGGCGTCTTTCCAGGACCGGACATCGCGATGGTCCACCGGATCTTTGGTGCCGTTTCCTGGGCCTGCGGTAGGGGATCTTGCATGTTTTTGGTCTTCGGGGTGGATGTCTTGCATTGCTTGCATGAGGGTCGGGCCGACTTCGGCCCAGCCGATCAGGAGCATGGGTCCGACCGCGTCGAAGGCGGCTCTGCCGTACTGCTGGGCGATGATCGGTTCGGCGACGTTCAGGGCGAGTGTCACAGTGCTGGAGAACAGCAGGAGCATCCGGGCGGGCCGGAGCGCCTCCGGATCGGCGTCGGTGATCACGAGGATGCGGATGCCGACGAGCAGGCCGAGGACGGACAGGTCGACGGCCGGGGCGACCAGGGGTGCCACGTAGGCGGGGACGCCCAGGCGCAGTGCCAGGGTCCAGACGTTGCCGAAGCCGAACAGGAAGGCCAGCGCCACCACCATGGCCATCACGGCAGTCACCATCCGTGCCGCCACGGCGGTGGGGGAGCGGGACGTGTCGGCTCCGACCGTCCGCCTCATCGGCCACCGTCCCGGTGGCGTCGGAGGGTCCAGCTCGGCCGTTGGGTGCAACCGCCGGGCCGAGCTGGGTGTGCGCGAGGTGTGCGCGGACGGTCCGACCCGGTTGGGTTCAGAGTGGCATAGAGCAACCCTGAACCTGCCTCAGATGCGGACATAGCGGCACCTATTGGCATCATTCGCCACCGTCCGACAGATCGGACATCTGACTACGGATCAGAAGGTTGGGGGTTCGATTCCCTCCGAGCGCATGTCAGGTTGAGACAGTCCAAGGCCCCGCAGCCGATCACACTGCGCGGGGCTCTGAGCTTTCCGGACCACGAGTACTGCAAGTTTGCACTGCCTGTCGCTGCCTTTGGTGGGCATCGTCGCTAGGTTGCGGAATTGTCGAGAAACTGCTGCCAGCGAGGTAGAACGGCGTGCGCGCATCCAGGGTATGGCGTCGACTGCTCGGTGTCGAGAAGGTCGTGGTGGAACGGGTCGAGTGCGACGAGGATCGGAACGCGGTCATCGCCCATCTAAGAACCCGAAAAAGCACATCAGGACGATGCTCCCGTTGTGGAACAGCGTGTCCCGGTTACGACAAGGGTGTGGGACGGCGCCGCTGGCGAGCCCTGGATCCGGGTACCGTCCAGGTCTACCTCGAGGCGGATCTTCCCCGCGTGCGCTGCCCGGAGCATCATGTGGTCGTGTCCGCGGTCCCCCGGGCACGACCGGGATCGGGATTCACCCGCGCTGTCGAACAGACCTGCGTCTGGCTGGTGAAACACCTGGCCAAGACGGATGTGGCCGAGCTGCTTCGGGTGGCGTTTCGCACCGTCGACGACATCACGTTGGGGATCCGGGACGGGAGTGCGATCTGGTGGAGCTGCACATGTGACGTGTTCCCGTGCTCCGCCTCGTCGAGGACGATCCTTGGCCTGCTCGGTTGCGGGATGCTTCCGATCTTTGGCGGCCCAGCGAGCCTGTGGCGGGTCCAGCGGCATCGGATCCGGGCCTGATCGGGCGGGCACATCGCCGACAGTCGAGTGGGGCAGGTCGGCTCAGCGAGTTGACCGGTGGAGATTTACCAGTCGGCGCGTAAGCATGGCGTGGCCGACGGGGACATCCGCCATGCCGTCGAGGGGTATCTCGTCGCCTACCCTCTCGACGACGGCACGGAACTCATCATCCATGCGATGCGGATGCGTCCCAAATATCGGGATCTCCTGCTGTGACCAGGGAGAACATGACGATGACCACTGACGGGCAGGAGCGCCGTCCGTACCAGTCGCGGCGTACCCGTGACCTCCGAGCTGATCGACGAACTCGCCGCCGAGGCCGAAACCGGCTATGACGTTGCCGCGCTGCGTCGGCGTGGCGGCAGGCGACCGCTCGGCTCCGCGCCCGGGGACGTCGTCCCCGTCCGGCTCGACCCAGATCTGCGCGCTGCTCTGGCCGCCCGGGCCGACGCCGACCACACCAACGCCAGCGACGTCATCCGCCAGGCACTGCGCGCATGGCTCGACGTTGCGTGAACGGTCACCCGTCAGACCTGGCCGAGTCCCCGCGATGTGCGCAGAGGCCGTGGAGGATCGTCGGTCGGGGGCTGCGATCTGGGCGATCGCGCACGGACGGGGGCGGGGTAGCCGGCATCACACCGAAGGTGCTGGGGGCCGGACGGCAGATCAGTCCCTGCTGGCGGACAGCATGTAGATGTGCGCGATCCGTAGTATCCCGGGTTGGGGATGTTTTGTGCCTTGCCGAGCGCGCCCTGCTTGACCTGCTTTTTTGCTAGTTTGTGAGCTTCTGTGAGCGGCTGGGTGTGCGCGGACCGGGCCGGCGGCTCCTTCGGCGGCCAGGCGGGCCTTCTCTTGAGAACTGAGGTGTGGAGGTTCGCGGTCGTCTGGTAGGCGGCGTGGCCGAGAGTTTCCTGATCGACGTCGGGCCGGTGCACGCCGCACGCTTCTCCGCGGCAGGGCCCGCGGTAGAGGATCAGGTGTAAGGGGCGTATGCCGGTGCTGGTAGCTGGCGTCGAGGAACGTGTCAGTCCGGGTGGGGTGCTGCGCCGCCTTTCGTCAGACACCAGCTGAACCGGCATAGTTAAGCGGCTCGCGAAAGTTGATGCCACGAACAATCCGTCCGACACGCTCGAGATCAGCGTGACACCCGAAGTCCTCACCACATAGCCTTCAACCAGGATCGCGCGGAGTCACCCTCGGTAAACCATGTTGCTGGACGTGGTCAGACGATGGGAGAGGGTCAACATCGACCCGTCGTCAGAGGGGCAGCTTTCACGCGTTGCTGACAGCTCAAGGCTTTTGAAATCGCCGAGCTGAGCGGAGGAGGCCGCGCGGGTGCTGTCGGCTCCCTCCGCTCAACCTGAGCGGACCGTGTTGAACGATCAGGCGTCGTTGGAGATGAGATGCGCCGGGACCTGGGTGTCAAGTTCATCCAAGGTCCAGAGGGCGTTCCGGTCGCCGTCTTTTATGATGCCTGGCCCGTCGGTCACCTCGGTCCAGCGCGTGATCGAGGATCCGCTCACCGCGAATACCTGGCCGCTGATGCCAGCGGCGGCATCGGTGCACAGCCAGGTGATCATCGGTGCGATGAGGTTCGCTGGTGGCAGATAGAATTTTCCGAATTCATCCTCGGGGACTCCCCGGGCGCGGAGGGCGTCGTCCATCTGATCCTTGTAAAGATCGAACGTGCGGGTGCCGGCGCCGGGCGCGTAACAGTTGAACGTGACACCGCTGTCGCGGTGCTGGGTTGCCAGGTCGTGGGACATGGCGATTCCACCACCGAGCACCGCGGCGCCGAGCGGGTTGGCCTGCGTGCCGCGAGCGATCTCGGAAGTGGCGAACAGCACCCGGCCCCAGCCGCGCTTGAGCATCGAGGGCACCGCGGCCCGGGAGAGCCAGAACTTCTGGCCGAGATAGAGGTTCAGGAGTTTCTGCCACGAGACGTCGTCTGCTTCGATGCCCGCCAGGCTGCCAGCGACAAGTGCGCCGGCGTTGGCGATGACGATGTCGCAGGCGCCGAAGTTGTCCACGGCGGTCTGGACCGCGTTCACACAGCCGTCGGGCGTGGCGATCGAGTCATAGTTGGCGACGGCCGTACCACCGGACGCGGTGATCTGAGCGACGGTCCCATCCGCGGCAGCGGAGCTTCTCCCCTCGCCTTCGATATCGGTGCCGAGGTCGTTCACAACGACCGATGCCCCCTCGGCTGCCAGTAAAAGCGCGACCTCCTTGCCAATGCCATTGCCACTTCCCGTGACAAGGGCCGACTTTCCTTTCAGACGCTGAGACACTCGGTTGTTTCCTTCCAGATCGACTGTGAACGGTCGAGTCGCGCACGACGTCAGGTATGCAGCTCGAGTTGGACGCTCGTGGTATCCGCTGCACTGGGGCTGGCCATGATGTCGACGAGGCCCGTCTCGACGGTACACCGCATGGGGTTGTTCGGGATCGCGCGTGCTTCTTGTCCGACCGGGAACGTGATGTAGTGGGGCTCGCCCGCTTCGAGTTCGATGCGTCTGAATCCGGCGAGTCGTAGGATCGGCTGGACGACTGTGCTCACACGCGGGTGTACGTGGAGCTGAATGACCGAAGCTGGGCATGTCGGCTGCCGGTGAGGCGGCTGCTGCGTGTTCGGTGAGCGTGACTGCCAGCTTCAGCTGTGGGTTGGTGCCGATCCGGTTTTTCTCCCGGTGGCGTCGACATGGCAGGCATCGGGAGCAGCTCGTCGAGCAGCTTCCCGGCGTCCGGTGGGACAGCGCGTACCGCAGGTGCCAGCGGACCGAGAGGACGATCACCTCCGCTGGAAGCCGGAACCCCGCGAACTCCGATGTCGGAACCGGTGAACAGGCACGGCGTCGACGCATCACGCGATCATGACTGATCGGCATCCGCCGAACAGCGGACTCCGCAGGCCACGGCGGCCACAGCTCGGGCCACGGCGGTAGCCACAGTCGGTCCCGCACTCCGGCGGGAGTCACTGTGGCTTGATCCGATCCTGCCCGGTGGGCGCTCGGCATCGCCACCGGACCGCCGTGGCTAGGCGTCGTTCGTCGCGCTGGTTCGTGTACTGATCCGGTAGCGATGTGGTGGCTGTCCTCGGGCGCGGTGGAAGGCCCGGGAGAAGGCGTGTTCGCTGGTGTAGCCGACGGTGGTTCCGATGGTGGCGACGGACTCGTCGGTCTCGCGTAGCTGTTGGGCGGCGAGGTCCATCCGCCATCGGGTGAGGTAGGTCAGCGGGGGTTCACCGACGAGGGTGGTGAAGCGGCGGGTCAGGGTGGCTCGGGAGATGTGCACCTCTGCGGCGAGGTTCTCGATGGTCCAGGGGTGTGCCGGTGTCTCGTGGAGCAGGGCGAGTGCTCGGGCGGTGACGGGGTCGTGCAGGGCGCGCAGCCACGAGCCGTCGCCGGCCGGTCGGGCGCGCAGCCAGGAGCGGACGACGTGGACGAGCAGGACGTCGACCAGGCGGGCGACGACAGCCCGTGAGCCGGGCGGAACACCGTTGAGTTCGTAGCGCAGCAGCGCGAGTGTGGCGGCGACGGCGCCGTCATCGCCGGGAACACCGGCGGGCAGGTGCAGGACCCGCGGCAGCAGGGACATGAGTGGTTGGGCGACCTCGTGGTCGTAGTCGTACGAGGCGCACAGGATGCGGCTGGCAGCGCCGATGCCGGGCAGTTCGATGACGCCGTCGTCGGTGCGCAGACCGAGCTTCGCCGCCTGGGTGAGCGCCATGGCGGCGGTGGTGGGTCCGCTGGACAGGGTGTGGGCGAGGTTGGTCGGCAGCAGAACGACGTCGCCGGGCATCAGCCGCAGCGGGTCGGTGCCCGCGGTGCGCAGCCAGCAGGAGCCGGCGAGGATCGCGTGGAAGGTCGCGCCGGGCTGGGGGTCGACCTCGACGCCCCAGGGTTCGTGCGCGACGAGCTGGGCGAGCACGGCGCCGCGGACACGGGCGAGCTGGAGCACGTCGGTGAGCGGGTCGGCCGGGGCGTCCATTGTTCGATGCTATCGTCCACATCAATGGTATGAGCCGATTGGCTAAAGAAATGAGGTTCCCAGGCATGTAAAGGCTCGGCGCGCCTTTCTATCGTGAGGTCATGTCCACATCTGAGGCTGCTTCCACCTCCCTGACCGCCGCTACTTTGGCTCTACGCTCCCAGCTGCACGAGGCGTACGGCGCCGACGCGCTGGCCCCGTTCGACAGCAACGCCGAGGCCATGGCCGCCGACGGTGTCGGTTCCACCGCCCCGTCGGTGGGAACGCCCGCGCCGCGGTTCGTGCTGCCGGACGTCCACGGCACCAGCCGGGCGCTCGATGATCTGTTGGCTTCGGGTCCGGTGGTGCTGGTGTTCTACCGTGGCGCCTGGTGCCCGTACTGCAATCTGCAGCTGCACGCCTTCCAGGGATCGCTCGGCGAGATCGAGGCGACCGGCGCGACCCTGGTCGCGGTGTCACCGCAGACGCCGGACAACTCACTGTCGTTCGCGGAGAAGGAAGGGCTTGGTTTCACGGTTCTCAGCGATCTCCACAACCGGGTGGCGCGTGACTACGGCCTGGTCTTCCGGCAGGACGACGTCCCGACCGCCGTGCAGAAGGGGATCGGCACCGACCTGGCGGACTTCAACGGTGACGACAGCTACGAACTCCCCGTCGCCACCACCTTCGTGATCGACACCGACGGGACGATCCGGTTCCGCTCGGTCTCCGCCGACTACCGCTGGCGGGTCGGCCCCGAGGAGGTCCTCGCCGCGCTGCACGGACTGCGGTGACGGCCGGCGCCGGGGGGGGGGGGCGGGGGCGGCCCCCGCGCGCGGGGGCCGCGGGGGGCGGGCGCCGGCGCTGCCGCGTCCCGGTGCACAGCGGTGGTGACGAACAGGGCAGCGGTCGCCGACGCGGCGACCGTCAGGAACCAGCCGGCCTGACGAACCCCGTGCGCATGGGCGAACCAGCCGAAGGCGAGCGAGAACGGCAGGAACAGCAGCCAGGACAGCGTGCCGGCCCCCGAGGACACGCCGGCGCGGATGGTCGAGGGCACGGCGTCGTGCAGCAGCTTGCCCGCCCGGATACCGATGATCGCCAGGAGCAGGGTCAGGATCGTCTGGGCGGCGATCACGGCCGCGAGTGAGCGGGTCAGCGTCAGGGCGAGCGTGGCGGCCGGTGCGGCGAGTGCGAGGACGGCGACGACCACGCGGTTGTCGAGGTTCAACCTGCCGGCCAGGAAACCACCGATGCCGAGCATGGAGACCACCGTCGCCCAGTACGGGCCGAACAGCGCCGCGGGCGCGGCCAGGGCGACCAGCCAGAGCGGTCCGAACTCGAACACGGCCTGGGCGAGCATCGCGGTCAGCGCCGCCAGCAGCAGCGTCTGACGCACGGCCGGCAGCCGGATCATCGTGCGGTAGGTGACGGCCACCTGCCCGCGCAGGGTGACCGGCTCCGCGGGCAGGTGCAGCCGCGGCTCGGTGAACCGTCCGAACGCCACGGCCGAGGCGGCCACGAACGGCAGGGTGGCGAAGTACGTCACCCGCGGGGAGGTCCAGCCGGCGATGGCCCCGCCGGCCAGGGCGCTCACGACGAGCACACCGCTCTCGACCATGTTCACCCGGCCGATCCACGTCTCGTACTGCTCGCTCGACCCGGTCTCCGCCAGGACGACGTCGTACACGATGCTGTCGATGGTTCCGGAGCTGAGCGCGAAGTAGACACCCAGGATCAGGGCCGCGGCGATGTAGGTCGGCACATCGTGGCTCAGACCGCCGAGCACCGTGCTCACCAGCAGCGCGACGTTGGCGCACACCATCAGCCCGCTGCGGCTCCACCGGTCGGCGAGAACCCCCGACGGAACCTCCAGCAGCGGGACGACCGCGGCGTACGCGGCCGCCATGACCGCGACCGTGCGCGGGGTGAACCCGATCTGCGTCATGAAGAGCTTCTCGACCGGGACCCACAGGACCATGCTGGAAAGCCCGACCGCGACCTGCAGTGGCAGCAGCCGCCGGGCCAGCCGGCGCCGCGTGCCCGCGGGCGCGCTCGCCTCATCGAGCGTCGTCGCGACCGCGGTCGCCTTCACCGATGCCACCCGGGTCTCCCGCCCTCCACGTGCTTCTGGTGTCAC
Source organism: Frankia sp. AgPm24 (assembly GCF_023243055.1). Taxonomy (NCBI): domain Bacteria; kingdom Bacillati; phylum Actinomycetota; class Actinomycetes; order Frankiales; family Frankiaceae; genus Frankia; species Frankia sp. AgPm24. The sequence continues at coordinate 20,296 of NZ_JALKFW010000196.1, forward strand.
CACCGAAGTCACCGGGCAGGGGCCATCCGTTACACCGGGCCTGGTTCTGGCGACGCGGTCAGGGAGAAGCCGGCATGTTCAGGGCAGCGGGTGGGGCAGCGTCATGGCGTCCAGGGAGTGTCGGCACGCGCAGGACGGCTCGGTCGGAAGCTCCGCCAGCGCATGGTGCAGAAGGTTTCGCAGCATGCCGACGGAGCGGGCGAAGACCTCGAAGACCTCGGCCTGGGTGACCGCGGAGGCGATGCCGGAACCCGCGTCGTGGTCGGTGACGATCGCGATCGGGGTGTAACAGAGCGCGAGCTCGCGGGCCAGGACGGCCTCCGGGTGGCCGGTCATGTTGACCAGGGACCAGCCCTGGGCGGCGAAGAAACGGGACTCCGCCCGGGTGGAGAAGCGGGGGCCCGGTATGACGACCATGGTCGCGCCGTCGACGATGTCCAGGCCGAGTTCGGTTCCGGTGCGCAGCACCACCGCGCGTCCGATCGGACAGTAGGGGTCGGCGAAGGACACGTGCACGGCACCGGAGTCGTAGAAGGTCGTCTCGCGTCCGGACGTGCGGTCGACCAGCTGGTCGGGCAGGACGAACGTGCCCGGGCCGAGCTCGGGGCGCAGCGCCCCCACCGCGGCCGGCGCGAGGATCTGGCGAACACCGAGGCTGCGCAGCGCCCAGATGTTCGCCCGGTAGTTCACCCGGTGGGCCGGGAACCGGTGGTCACGGCCGTGCCGGGCGAGAAACGCGACGCCCCGGCCGGCCAGGCTGCCTACGGCGATCCGGCCGCTCGGCTCCCCGTAGGGGGTGTCCACCTGGATCTCGGCCGCGTCGTCGAGGAACGAGTACAGGCCCGTTCCGCCGATCACCGCGATCTCGGCCTTCGTCATCGTCGACTCCTACGTGTCCTGGTGGCTACGTGTCCTGGTCGGTACGTGTCCTGGCTGCTGCGTGTTCTGGGCTGCCCGCGTGCGCCAGGCGCGCGGTCGGTCCGGATCGCCGCTCAGGCGCGCAGCGGGGCGTGGGCGAACTCGGCGATGCCGGGGCCGAAGCCGACGGTGGCCGTGTAGCCGAGTGCCTGGCCGGCGCGGGCCGACGAGGCGAACACATGCCGGACGTCACCGGCGCGGAACTCGCCGGTGATCCTCGGCGGCTGCGCGCCGAAGGCGGTGCACAGCGCCCGCGCCATCTCACCGACGCTGTGTGGACGGCCGCTGCCGATGTTGAAGGCGCTCAGCCGGCGGGCCGGTGCCTCGGGCCAGCGCAGGGCGAGCAGGTTGGCCCGGGCCACGTCGGTGACGTGCACGAAGTCGCGTAGCTGGCCGCCGTCCTCGAACACGGCCGGGCGCTCAGCGCGTTCCAGGGCGCTGCGGAACAGGGACGCGACACCGGCGTACGGGGTGTCGCGTGGCATGCGTGGTCCGTAGACGTTGTGGTAGCGCAGGGCGATGACGGTGCCGCCACTGGCCGCCGCCCAGGCCGCCGCGAGATTCTCCTGTGCGAGCTTGGTGGCGGCGTACACCGACCGGGGGTCCATCGGCGCGTCCTCGGTGACGGGCCGCGGCTCGACGGGCTGTCCACAGGTCGGGCAGCGCGGGTCGAACCGGCCGGCGGCGAGGTCGGGTTCCTGCCGGGGCCGCGGGCGGACCGGGCCGTGCGCCGGGCACCGGTAGGCGCCCTCGCCGTAGACGACCATCGAGCTGGCCAGTACCAGCCGGTGCAGGCCGGCGCGGGCCATCTCGGCCAGCAGGACGGCCGTGCCGAGATCGTTGTGCGCGACGTAGGCGGGGAGATCGGCCAGGTCGACACCCATGCCGACCATCGCCGCCTGGTGGCAGACCGCGTCCACACCGTCCAGTGCGGCCCGGACGGCCTCCGCGTCACGCACGTCACCGACCTGTAGCTGGGCTCGGGGATCAAGGCCGGCGAGGCCGGCGAGGCTGGCGAGGCCGGCGTCGGAGGTATCGGGCCCGGGGGCTTCGGAGCCGCGAGCGCGGCGGTGCACGTCGGGTAGCAGCGCGTCCAGGACACGTACCTGGATACCGGCGGCGAGCAGAACATCGACGACGTGGGAACCGATGAATCCGGCGCCGCCGGTGACAAGGACCCGCATGCCACCGACGCTAACTGTCAGTGTGCGGACCGGATCTTACGAAGCGCTGACATCGCGTCGCCCCCCGGGACCGGGCGGTATGTCCGCCGGGCAGGACAGTCGGCCGATCAGCTCGCCACGGGCAGGTTGACCACGAACCGGCAGCCGCCGCGCACGTTGTGCACGCTGACCTCGCCGCCATGCGCCTCCGTGAGGGCGCGGACGATGGCCAGCCCCAGGCCCGCACCGGCCCGGTCGCGGTCCTCGGACGGGGACCGGGCGCTCTCACCGCGATACCCGGCGTCGAACAGTCGGCCGAGATCATCGGGTGGGATTCCGCCGCAGCCGTCGCGGACGGCGAGTTCGGCCCGCCCGTTCGCCACCGACGCCGAGACGGCGACGGTCCCGTCGCTGGGGGTGTGCCTGATCGCGTTGGCGATCAGGTTCGTCAGCACGCGCTGGAACTCGACCACGTCCACGTCGACACGGTCGAGTTCGTCCACGTCGCCGGTGAGCCGGACGCCTTTCGCCCGTGCGATCGGATCGGACGTGCCGATCGCCTCGGCGACCAGATCGGCCACCCGGACCTTCTCCACCGCGAGGGCGATCACGCCGGCCTGCAGCTGGGAAAGCTCGAACAGCTCGTCGAGCAGCACGGTCAGGCGTTCGCTGCTGCGCACCATCGTGCGGTGGTAGGCGGCGATGACCGCCGGGTCGTCGACGACACCGTCGTCCAGCGCCTCCGCGACGGCGCGAATCCCGGCGACCGGGGTGCGCAGGTCGTGACTGACCCAGGCGACGAGTTCACGCCGGCTCGCCTCCAGCGCCCGTTCCCGTTCGGCCGCCGCCAGCAGTCGGCGATGGGAGTCGTCGAGCGCACGGGCGATCACCGCCAGTTCCGCGCTGGGCGGCTCACGGTCGGTCGGACGGTAGCCGGGGCCGCCGAGCTGGCCCGCGGCGGCGGCCAGGACGTGGGAGACGCGGGCGACGGACAGGCCCAGCCACAGCGTCATGGCCGCGGTCACGCTCCCGGACACGGCGACCACCAGGAGCACGACGTGCAGGTCATGCTGGGACAGGAACATCACTTTGGCCGTGATCGCGACACCGGCCGCCATGCCTCCCACCGCGACGGCGACGATGGCCGCCGCCCAGACCCGCAGGGACGCCCGCCGCAGGCGGTGCAGCACCGGGGCCGCGAGCAGCGGGGCGGCCAGGGAGCAGCCGAGCGCGATCGCGCAGATCTGCAGGTCCGGTTCCACCGGTCAGCCCGCTTCCACGGGTTCATCCGACGGAACGGACGTGGCAGTGACCTCCTGAGCAGGTAGATCACATCGGTAGCCGACGCCCCAGACGGTGGTCAGCACGGTGGGAGATTTCGGATCGTCCTCGATCTTCTCCCGCAGCCGGCGGATGTGCACCGTGACGGTGGAGCTGTCCCCGTAGGTCCAGCCCCAGACCCGTTCGAGCAGCGTCGCCCGGGAGAACGCCACCCCGGGATGGCGCAGCAGGAAGGCGAGCAGGTCGAACTCGCGGATCGTCAGGGACAGGTCGTGGCCGTCCCGGGTGGCCGTGCGCGCGGCCAGATCGACGGCGAGCCGGCCCGCCCGCAGCAGGGGGCGGCCCACCGGGCCGGGTGGCGGTTCCTGGGTGCGGCGCAGCACCGAACGCACCCGCAGGACGAGTTCGCGGGGGGAGAACGGTTTGGTCACGTAGTCGTCGGCGCCTGTCTCCAGCCCGAGGATCCGGTCCGACTCGGCGCCGAGGGCGGTGAGCATCACCACGGGCACCGGGCCCAGTTCGCGCAGCCGTCGACAGACCTCCAGACCCGGCAGGCCCGGCAACATCAGATCGAGGACGACCAGGTCGGGCGGGGTTCGTTCGGCGGCGGTGAGCGCACCCGGGCCGTCGACGGCCCGGTCGACCTCGAACCCGGCCCGGAGCAGGTAACGGCTGACGACATCGGCGACGGTGATGTCGTCATCGACGAGCAGGACACGGGCCACGGTCTCACCGTAGGCGCTGTGGGAGATCCTCCGTGGAGGAGACGGGTGCCCGTTCGGGATTCGTAATCTTCTCCGCCGGTCGCTCGGATGACGGGCTCGGTGCCCGCGGCAGGCATCCCCGTTCCGTAAGAATTCCGGTCACCAACCGTGGCTAGCGTGCCGCGCATGCCCATCGTGAACACCGCCAGGGACCCGGCCAACCTGGCCGACCCGGACGATCTGGCCGACCCGGACGATCTGGCCGATCTGGCCGATCTGGCCGATCTGGCCGACCTGGCCGACCCGGCCGACCTACCGGGCGGGATCGACGTCGTCCTGCCCTGTCTGAACGAGGCGAGCGCACTGCCCTGGGTGCTCTCCCGGATGCCGGTCGGCTATCACCCGATCGTCGCCGACAACGGTTCCACCGACGGGTCGGCCCAGCTGGCTCGCACGCTCGGCGCCGAGGTGGTGACGGTGACCGAACGCGGCTATGGCGCGGCGGTCCACGCGGGCCTGCTCGCCGCGCGCGCGCCGGTGGTGTGCTGCTGCGACGCCGACGCCTCGCTGGACCCGGCCGAACTGCCCGGACTGGTCGCGACGGTGACCGCCGGCCATGCCGACCTGGTGCTGGGCCGGCGGCGTCCGGTGACATCGGCCGCCTGGCCGGTGCACGCCCGGGTGGGCAACGCGGTGGTGGCGGCCGCCGTGCGCCGCCGGTGCGGGACGGACGTGCGTGACCTCGGGCCGATGCGCGTCGCCCGGCGCGCCGACCTGCTGGACCTCGGGATCACCGACCGCCGGTTCGGCTACCCGTTGGAACTGGTCGTCCGGGCTGCCGCCGGGGGCTGGCGGATCACCGAGACGGACGTCCGCTACCACCCGCGGACGGGCCGGTCGAAGGTCACCGGTACCGCGCTGGGCACCGCCCGCGCCGTGCGGGACATGACAGCGATCCTGCGACGTCTGCCATGACCATGACGCGACCCCCGGGCCGTGCGGGGACCCGCCATCTGCCGGCAGCCGCCGACCGGTCGCCGAACCCGCTCGGCCCACCCACACTGATCGTGATCGCCAAGGAACCGCTGCCCGGCCGGGTCAAGACCCGGCTGACACCGCCCTACACACCGCGGGAGGCGGCCCGGTTCGCCGCGGCGGCGCTCGCGGACACCCTGGACGCGGTGGCGTCCGCGAGCCGAACACTGGGGGTCCGGCCCCTGGTCGTCCTCGACGGCCATCCGGGCCACTGGCTGCCCCGGGAGTTCGCCCTGCGTGCCCAGGTCGACGGGCCGCTCGACGTCCGCCTCGCCGCCGCCTTCGACGCGGTCCGCGGCCAGCCGGCACTCCTGGTCGGGATGGACACCCCACAGATCACCCCGGCCGGGCTGCTCCGGGCCGCGGCGCGGCTGCGCCGGGACACCGACGCCGCGTTCGGCCGGGCACGGGACGGCGGATGGTGGCTGCTGGGTCTCGGCGCCGCGGACGGTGACCTGGTGCGCGGGGTGCCGACCTCCCGGCCCGACACCGGCGCCCGCCAGCACACCCGGCTGCGCGACGCCGGCCTGCGGGTGGTCGATCTGCCGGTGCTGCGTGACGTCGACACGGCCGCCGACATCGCACCGGTGGCGGCCCTCGCCCCCCGCGGCCGGTTCGCGGCCGTCGCCGCCGATCTGCGCCCGCGGCCATGTGACCCGGCCGGCGCACGGGAGACCGCGTGACGGCCCCGGCGGTGGAGCCGACCGTGACGGCGTCCGCCGTGGAGCCGACCGTGACGGCGCCGGCCGTGGAGCCGGCGACGGGCGGCGTGCCGGCGGGACATCTGTACGAGCTGGCCCTGCGGGTCCCCGCCGCCCGGCTGTGGGCCCGCGGCCCCGACGGTCGCCGGCCGGTTCCCGTCGACCTGTGGCGGGGGGATCCGGTAGCGGGCGACGAGGTGCTGCTGTGCGCCTGCCAGGGACCGACGCTCGACGTCGGCTGCGGCCCGGGACGGCTGGCCGCCGCGCTGACCCGCCGCGGCGTCCCCGCTCTCGGGATCGACGTCACCGCGGGTGCGGTGACGCTGGCCCGGCGGGCCGGGGCGAGGGCGCTGCGCCTGGACGTGTTCGGTCCGGTCCCGGACACGGGGCGCTGGCAGGAGATCATCCTGGCGGACGGGAACATCGGTATCGGCGGCGATCCGGACCGGCTGCTGCGCCGCGCACGGGCCCTGCTGGCCGGACGCGGGCGGATCCTCGCCGAGCTGGAGGGCCCGGGCCGGCCGACCCGGGCCTATCCCGCCAGGCTGGAGGTCGCGGGCCTGACCAGCGCGCCGTTTCGCTGGGCCACGGTGGGTGTGGACGGGATCGGGCCGCTCGGCGCGTCCGTGGGGTTGCGCGTCACCGCGGTGACCGCCCGGGCCGGTCGGTACTTCGCCGTGCTCGAACCGCGCGCCGGAGCATGACCGCCGCGGCGACAGTCCAGATCGCTGCCAGCACGATCAGCAGGTTGCGCCCGTAGGGCAGCGGATCGACCGACGGGTTCGCCGGATGACCGACCCGGCCGGACCACAACGGAAAACTGACCAGCGCGACCGAGGCGGAGACGAACGACGCGACCTGGATCACCGCCCGGTAGGGGTGCGCGACGATCCGGCTCAGGATGACGCCGAGCACGGCGGTGGCCGGTGCCACGATCACGTCGTGCCCGAGCAGTCCCCCCAGCAGCCAGCGCAGCGTGTGTACCGGATGGGTGGCCCGGGGATGCGCCATCAGGCCGGCGATCCCGTATCCGGCCACGGCCACACCGGCAGCGGCCGCGACGGCCCGAACCGCGGTGCCGGCCCGGACCGCGGTGACGACCCGGGCGAACGCGTGGGGCTGGGCAGGATCGTGCCGGTCGACGAGGCCCGGCGGATCGGAGCTGTCGGCGCCCGGCGGGCGGTCCGTGGGCTGCGGGCCGGTCACACCATCACCACCCGGTGCACCCATTTGGTCTGCAGGACACCTGGCCGGTTCGGCGCGATGAGACGGGCCGGGTAGCCGTGGTCGAGGGCGAGCACCGCACCGCCGAGCCGGGTGGCGATCAGCGTCGCCGGATCCCGGGCGTGCGGGGGATCGACCACGCTGGTCCGGTAGCCGCCGCGGCGTTCCAGCGATTCCACCCGCACGCTCGCGTGCGCCGGTACGTCGGCCCGGTCGAGCAGGTCGGCCAGGCGCACCCCGGTCCAGGTGGCGTCCGCCGCCCAGCCCTCGACGCAGGTGATCGGCAGCCGCACGGTGACCAGGCTCCGCGCGTACAGCTCGTCCAGCGACAGCGAGAACGGCCGGGGACCCACGACGTCCAGCTGGTAGCCGCGGTCCCGGGCGATGACGACGACCCCGGCGGCCAGGGCGGTGCGGTTCACCGGCAGGCCCTGCGGACCGACGCCGGGTTTGCGGGGTGCCAGCAGCACGGTGTCCCCGAGGCCCGGCACGAACTGCCCGGCGGTCGTCACCGTGACCACCCCGGCGGCGGCGCCCACCGCGAGCCCGAACCCGCGTCGGGACAGTCCGTCGTCCGTCGGTTCGGGCTGACTGATCCGATCGCTCAGGTGCGTTCGGGCCGCCCGGTCCCGGCCGACGTTGGCCCGCACGATGGTGATCTTCGCGGCGATGTGCACGATCAGGGCGCCGATGGTGATCCAGGCGACCCAGTAGTGCGTGACGGTGAAGAAGAACCGGAACGGATACCACTGGGCGATGTTGGCGATCCCGGTCGCCAGCTGGAAGATCGCTCCGGCGATCAGCGGGATGATGGAGATCCGCTCGGCGGCGTGCGCGACGCCGCGCACCGGCGGCCATTCCCACAGCCGCGGATACACCGTCCACAGTTTCGCCAGCAGCAGCGGCACGCTCACCAGCCCGCTGGTCACATGCAGCCCCTGGGTGAACCGGTAGAACCAGACCGGCCGGGACGGCCACGAGAACCCGTCCGGGGGGTGCTGCATGAAATGGGAGACGAGCCCCGTGACGAACGCCGTGCCGAACGCGACGCCGAGCCAGATGCCGAGCAGCGACGCCATCCGCGGATCGTGCAGACGGCTGGTGAACGCCGCTGGCCGCACCGGCCCGCGGCGCGGCCATCGCAACCGTGCCGGCCGCCCGGGGGATGCCAGCCGTCGTCGCGGAGACGCCGGATATCGCGGATGTCGCGGATGTGCCGGCCGCCGTCGGTCGCGCAGGTCCATGCCCGGACGGTAAGGGGATCGATCTTCCGAAATCCCTGATCGTTTCCTTACGATCCGCGGATACCGCGCCGGCCCGACGTACACCGCCGCTCCGGCGCGGCAGGCTCGGTCCGTGGCCGTCCCGTCGATCCTGCGCAAGCACGACCCAACCCCGCGGCCGCGTGATCCGACGCCGCGGCCCGGCGAGGCGTCCCGCGGCGAGCGCCGCCCGTCGACATCCACCCGGGGCCGCAGCACCGGACGGCACTGGCTGATCTGCGCCGGGGTGCTGCTGGCGGGCGCCCTGGCACTCGAAGCGGCGACGATCACCCGGCCGGGCCCGTTGCCGGGTGGTCCGGCCGTGCTCTACCTGGTTCTCGGCTGGTGGGCGGTGGCCATGCTCGCGGTGGCCGTGCTGGTGCGGGTGGCGCCGCGCCGCGGCGTGCTCCTGCTGCTGGTGGCCGGGGCGGTGGCCATCCACGCCCTGGTCCTCGCCTCCGCCTCGGGGCCGAGGATGAGCGACGACCTGTACCGCTACGCCTGGGACGGCAAGGTGTCCAGCGCCGGCATCGACCCGTACCGCTACGCGACCGATTCTCAGGCGTTGGCGCCACTGCGGGACCGCTGGCTGTGGCCCGACCCGGCCGGCTGCGCCCGGCTGGGCCACCGGCCCGGCTGCACGAGGATCAACTATCCGACGGCGCACACCATCTACCCGCCGGTCGCGCAGGCCTACTTCACCGCCGTGCACTACCTGCCCGGCCCGCCACGCGAGCACCGTCTGCAGCTCTACGCGGCGGTGCTGTCGCTGTCGACGACCCTGCTGCTGATCCGGGTGCTGCCCCGGTTCGGCCGTCATCCGGGTCTCGCCGCCGCCTACGCCTGGGGGCCGTCCGCCGGCCTCGACGTCGGGATGGACGCGCACGTCGACATCCTCGCCGTCCTCGCCGCCACCGCCGCACTGGCGCTGCTGCGCCAGCCCCGGCAGGCACCACCAGCCACACCCACCACCCGCTCCGCCCCACCCGCGGCCGCCGACGCGCACCCTCATCCGAGCGGACGTGACCCGGACGGGGGATCGCAGCACGGCGGCTTCTGGACGGCCCGCCGGCGTCATCACCTCATGCCGCTGGCGGCGGGCGCGCTGCTGGGAGCCGCCGTGGCGGTCAAGCTCTATCCCGCGTTGCTGATCCCCGCCGCCGCGCGGCGGCGAGCCGTCGTCGCCGTCGCCGCGGCCGGGGTCGTGGTCCTGTCCTACCTGCCGCACGTCGCGGTGGTCGGCACCGCGGTCGTGGGCTTCCTACCCCGCTACCTGACCGTGGAGGGCTACAACGAAGGGCACCGGTTCCTGCTGCTCGGCCTGCTCGGCCTGACCGGGACGGCGGCGAAGACCGTGGCCGTGGCGGCGGTCGGATCCGTGGCGCTCGTCGTCTGGCGCACCGATCCGGCCGGGGTCCCGGTCGAACGGGCGGCCCTGTGGGTGCTGGGCACCGCGTTCCTCGTCGCCACGCCGGCCCAGCCCTGGTACTCGATCCTGCTGGTGGTCCTCGCCGTCCTCGCCGGACGCCTGGAGTGGATCGCGGTCGCCGTCGGCCCCTACGTCCTGTACATGGCGCTGTTTCGGGACCTCGCCGTCGCCGACGTGTACGCCCGCCCCGGCGGCTACGTCCTCGGCGCTGTGGTCGTCGCGCTTGTCGCGCTGTTTCGCCAGACGGGGTCGAAACGCCGCGCCCGGGGGGCGGGCAGCCGGCATCACACCGAAGACGGCGGGTAGCGCGGATACCAGTCGAGTCGATCTCAGCGGTCGGCGCCGGCCAGGTCGGCGGCGGGTTCGGCGGCGGGCGGGGGAATCCATGCGAACGGCGGCTGGCCCGGGTGCAGGCATCCTTCCACCTCGAGGGCGCGCAGTTCGGCCTCGAACAGCGCGGGCAGGTGCGAGCCGCCCTGGACGGCCCCGTCCAGCGTGAATCCGATGGCCGCCTGCCCATCGAGTCCACCGAGCATGACCGCCATGCGCTGACCGCCGGGCAGCGGCGGAATCGGCACCGCCGCGGTGACCGGGCGGCCGAGGACGTCCAGCGGCCCGCTCAGACCGTGTGGATTCGACGCGGTCAGCGCGAAGACCCGCGACATCATGTCGGCGGCCATCACGGTCGGCCGAAGCGGATTCGGAACCGTCCAGAGAAAAAGGCGTTCGGCGACGCCCGGTGTGCCGACCCTCTTGTGCCGCGAGGTCTGCCGATGGATCGCCTCGACCCGCCGGCGCACCGAGACCTCACCGTAGGGCAGCGCGATCCGGACAGAGGTCAGATAGTTGCCCACACGTATCTGTTCGGTCGTCCGGCGTGTGCTGACCGGCATCGCGGCATGCACCAGTTCCCGCCGCCGGCTGACATGCTCGGTGTTCACGTTTGACCAGGCGCGAAGGGTACCGGTGAGCGCGGCCAGGAAGATGTCGTTCACCGGCACCTGGAACGCGCGGCCGATGGCTCGCAACCTGGCCAGGTCGACCTTCAGCCAGGTGTGCTGGGGGTGCCCGACCAGCGCCTGTTCGAACGGGCCGATCGTGGCTGTCCGCGTGCACCAGCTCAACATGTGCGCGGTCGCATGGCCAAGGGCCCGTGGGTCGGACCGGCGGGCCGATGCTGACCGAAGCGGAGCGTGGGTCGCCCCGGGGCCCGGATGGCCGAACAGCCTCTCCAGCAGCAGGTTCTGCCCCAGACCGTCCATCCACACATGACTGGAGCGAAACAACAGGGAGAAGCCGTCCGGGCGGTGCCCGTGCAGCAGCCAGAGCTGCCAGGGAGGCAGGTCCGCGGGGAATGCGGATGTGGACAGTCGCTGCACCGCGACGCGTAGTCCCGCCGTGTCCGACCCGGTCGGGAGCTGGCAGGCATGAACGTGCCGGGCGGCGTCGAAGGTGTTGTCCGCGACCCAGCACGGGCGCCTTCGCCGGGCCGCGAGCATACGCTGGGTCAGCGGGAGGCAGCTGCGGGCCCGATCGGTGACCAGTTCACGCAGCGCCTCGAGGTCGGGTACGGACCCGTGGACATCCAACAGGCAGCCCACCGCGAACGGCGTCGTCGGAAACGCGCGCTGGTACCCGAGAAGAAGCGTGTCCATGGGCGTGAACGGCTGCCCGGGGAAATCCACGTCACCAGGTTTGCGCTTCGCGGTCGCTCGCGACAGCCATCCCGCGGCGTTGTTTCCGGTCGCCTGGTTCCTGCCGGTCTGTCGGCGCGTCGTGGCTGGCCCGCGGTGCGGCACCTGCCGGGAAACGCGGCCTGTCACCTGGGGCCGGCCAGCTCGGAACCGGGGGATCGCCGATCTTTTGTCATGTTCAGCTCCTGCGTTGACAGTGAACCCCGGCTGCGCCAGAAAACGCCTGTGACAAGAAGGTGTGCGTCGCGCGGAAGATCGATCCATTCAAGGCGGGTAAATATACCCGGAGGCATGGTGGTCGCGTCGGGACGACACGGGTCGGCCGGTGAGATGTCTCGCGGTTGACGGCGAGTTGGGATGGCCCATTTCGTGGCGGCCGGCGGAAGAGAGTGGACTGACGGATGTGGTGTGTGAAGAGAAGTAACAGGCCGATTTGCTGATGTGGTGATTGTTGCTGAGAGCGACCGGCATGCGCCCGTTCGGGAACCGGTGAAACGCCCGAGAAGGAGAACGCGATGGCTGTGCGCCGACGGTGCGAGGCCGATTCGTTCGGCGGGGAACCGATGGCGGCGAGCCCGGATCCGTCGGGCTCGAGGGCGCTGGGAGCTCAGCCGGTACGTTCGTTGACGCCCACCCGCGGTAACGGGGGGCTGCTTCAGGTGGTGGGGTGCCAGCGGGTGATGACGTCGAGGGTGGGTGCGGTCGCGGTGCCGCGTGGTTCGGCGGCGAGGCCGGCGGACTCGGCCACCTCGGCGACATCGTCGATGGTCTTCACCGGGCGTCCGGCGGTGTCGGCGAGCAGGAGCGCGCGGGTCAGCAGGCCCTTCGTCTGCTTCGCCTGGTAGCTGAGGGGGCGGCGGACCCAGCGTCCGTCGACGAGTCTCTCGGTCAGGGCACGTACCGGCAGGGCGTTGGCGCGCGCCGGTCCGGTGAGGGAGGGCACGGTCGCGTAGTCCGACGAGCGCAGGTCCACGACGAGGTGCTCACCGATGTCGTCCGGGGCGCCGGTGAACAGGTCGGGCAGGGCTGAGGCGAGCCGGGCGCGCCAGAAGGCCGCGAGGACGGTCGATACGCCGCGGCCGCCGAGGCCGGGGATCGCCGCGGTCATGGCGACCCGGTGGTCGGGCACCGGCTCGGCCGCGCCGAGCAGGCCGAACGCCCCGTTGGAGACGAACAGGGTGTGGCTGGCCGCGGCTCGTGCGGGGGCTGGCAGGCTCGCCGGGTCCAGTGCCTGGTAGAGGATGCCGACGAACCGGTCAAGCGCGGGCATCGTCGGTGCGTCCAGCATCGCGGTGTTGGCGGCCAGGTCGGCCTGCGCGCGGGAGGCCGGTAGCCGCAGCGCGGCGATCGCCGCGTTCGGTTTGGACCGGCAGAACGCGGTGACCGCCCGGACGACCTCGGCGCGGGCGTCCGCGAGCGGGCCGGCACCGAAGCCGGCCGTGCGCAGCGACGGCCCGTCGCCACCGGTGGCCTTCGCCTCGCTCGGCGGTAGCAGGACCCGCACTCCTTCGACCTCATCTCACGATCTCGACATCCGGCGTTCTGTGCTGCCAGGCTACGGCGGTATCGGAGGGCGCCGGCGAGTTGATGAGTCGTCCTCGTGGGCCGGCTCAGGTGGAGCCGGCTACCGCAGGCGGAAGGTGCGGGTCGTCGACAGGGCGGGATCGCCGGGCCGCGGCCGTAGCTCCCGCCATGGCGGTGTCGAGCCGGCGGACGTTCGAGATGGTCCAGGTCGCGCGTGCCTTTCGCGCACTCGGCGACGTTGAGCTGTGACGGACAGTGATGTGTTCGCGGTACGCTGTCGGGCGTGAAGACGAGATCCCTGGGGCCGTTCACCGTTTCCGCGATCGGCCTCGGTGCGATGCCGTTCTCCATGAACGAGGACCGGAGCTGTCCGTCGCAGGAGCAGGCGATCGCGACCGTCCACGCGGCCTTCGACGCGGGCGTCACCCTCATCGACACCGCTGACGTCTACGCGCCGAGCTGGGACCAGCTGGGCCACAACGAGACGCTCGTGGGCCGGGCCGTCCGTTCCTTCGGCCGGGACGTCGACAATCTCCTCATCGCCACCAAGGGCGGTATCACCCGTTCCGAAGGAGAACGATGGGGGCGTGACGGCTCCCTGGACCACCTGCGGACGGCGGTGGAGAGGTCGCTGCGCGCGCTGCGGGTCGACGTGATCGACCTCTACCAGTGGCACCGGCCCGACCGTTGGCTGGTCTACGCGGACGTGATCGAGAACTTCGGGGTCCTGCGGCAGGAGGGCAAGATCCGTTCCGTGGGCATCTCCAACGCCGACGTCGAGGAGATCGCGATCGCCGAGCGGATCCTCGGGGCGGGCGGCCTGGCCAGTGTGCAGAACCAGTTCTCCCCGCTGTACCCGAGCAGCTTCGACGAGCTGACCTACTGTGCCGAACGCGGTATCGCGTTCCTGCCGTGGAGCCCGCTCGGTGGTACCGGTGGTGGCGCGCGGACCATCGGAGAGCGCTTCGACGTCTTCGCGCGGATCGGCGTCGCGCACGACGTCAGCCCGCAGCGGGTGGTGCTGGCGTGGGAGCTCTCGCTCGGCGACCACGTCATCCCGATCCCCGGGGCCCGCCGGCCGGAGTCGATCGTCGACTCCGCCGCGGCCGCCGATCTCGAGCTCAGCGCCGAGGAACTGGCTCGCTGCTCCACGGCCGTCGGTCCGTCGATCATCCAGTAGCCGTTCGGAGTCGATCCCCGTCGAGGCTCCGCTTCGTGATCGTGTCGATCGCGCGGTCCGGCGGCGCGGCGCGCACCCAGGTCTCGGCGGGTTCGGGTACGGGCGGGTTCGGGTACGGACGGGGACGCCGATGCGCGCCGCGGGCAGGCTCCCCTCGACGTACGTGCAACCACATTCGGTCGCGCTGGAACTGGCAGCGACGGTTTGGGGTAGCGCAGACAACCCCGTCGGGGAGAACTCCCCGGGAAGTCTCAACGAGAACGTCGATGCTCCGCGAAGAGACGGTTCTCCGGGGTGGGCGCACCAGACCATCCTCTGGTCGAACTTCGTTGACCAGGATGTTCGCGGCTTTGGCCTGACAGAAAGTACCTGGTCAGGGTGGAGACGTATCGCCCGAACGTATGGTGTGGCTATGATGGCCGTGGCGGATGAATCGACTCAGGGGGATTGGAATCGATGGCTCGGGTTGTCTCCACCGACACGGCACGTGACGCGATCGGGCGTATGCAGCAGATCATCAACTCCGGGCTCAGTCAGGAGATCCAGAACCTGAAGAACGAGGGTCAGCTGTTGAGCGACCCGAACAACTGGGATGGCGGCCTTGCCGTGCAGTTCCGCACCGACATCTGGCCGCAGACCAGAACGGCGCTCGACAACGCGGTCACCCAGCTCGGCCAGCTGCAGCAGAAGATCAGCCAGATCAACACCGACATCATGACCGCGGGCGGCAACTGAGCCGGGTGCCCGGTGGCTGCCCGCGCCGCGCCGCGGCACCGCGCGGTGCTCTGCGCCGCAGCGCTTCCCGGCCGGCAGCCGAGGCAGGCTGTCCGGCCGGTGTCGGGGATCGGAGCGCGGTCCCTAGTGCAGCGCCTCAGTAGTTCCTTGCCGCGAGGCATACCGATTGATCGTTACTTCTGGTAGTCGGTTAGGTGG
>NZ_JALKFW010000197.1:0-35196 GCF_023243055.1 Frankia sp. AgPm24
ACGATCTTCCTCTCCCAACCCGCCCAGGTCATAAGATGATAGCCATCGCCTGACTCACCTCATCTTGACGGGTAGGGGATCTGAACCAGGTCCTCCGCCTCTGTGGCATCGCCGCACAGCAGGTAGGCCAGTCTCAGCAACCGTGGCAGTCGCGGTGCGAAGAAATCGCGAAAATCCCGGTGTTCATCATCATCATCATCCATCGGCCCCTTCACAACCCTCCAGATCCCGCCGGATGCCTGGCGGGTTGCCTCATCCGCCGGAACGGATTCCGCGGCCGGACGATCGCGGGCGAGGCCTGGCCAGGTGGACCGCGGCACCACGGGCCCGGAGGCGCTACGAGGCCGTCAGCCGACCCGCTTCCGCCAGGACCGCCTTGACGCTGCGATTCCTCGAGGGCGGCTACCTCACCCCCGCGTACCTCGACGGTGATGTCCACGAGGGCGGCGAACAGTCCAAAACGTCCCGACCCGGTCGCCACCTTCAGCAACAGGGTGGCTCGGACCATCAGTCCCCAGTGACGCTGGCTGTAACTTACACAGCAGGTAAGTTACAGCCAGCGTGAGTAAGCATGAGGGGATGGAGGTGGCGGTGGCCTTCGTGAATCGCACCGACGAGCTCGCCGCGCTCGAGGCGTGGTCGTCCCACGCGAGACGTTCACCGATCATCGCGACCAGATCATCGAACTGGATGTCGTCCAGACCGGTGGTATGGTTGCGTTGCAACGGCCTCTCCCCCGAAGATTGTTGTCGTAGATAATCTTCCAGTGCGGGGCAGGGGCCGTTGTCCTTCAACGTGGGCGCATCCCGTTTTGTTTTGAAATGAAATCAGACTTCTGCATAAGCCTCCTGGTGTCCGAGATCGAATTTCTACCCGATCGCCGGAATCCGGCCCGCGCCTCCGCGCACCGACGCGTCCCTACGCGCCGATCGCGGCGAGCAGCATGGGAAGTGATGCGTGCATCTCCTGGGACCAGTAGGGCCAGGTGTGGACGCCGGGGCTGTAGTAGTGGGTGGTGAGCAGCGGATCGCCGGTCGCCCCGGGATGCGCGGCGATGTAGGCGTCGGTGAGCTGTTGGGTGAATGCCCTGCTCTCGCTGTTGACGAGCGTCTCCGTGTTGAAGGAGCCGGGATCGGGATCACCGGGGCCCCGGGTGCCGTCTCCGGAGGAGACATAGATCGGGGTGGAGGTCAGGTTGCCGACCAGGTAGTACGGATCGTGCTGCGACCAGATCGCCATTCCGACCATGGTGGTCGGGTTGCCCCACAGCTTGTTGACGTCCTTCCCGGCCGACCGGAGCTGCGTTCTGATCGTCGGGGAGTCGGCATAGGGGTGGAGCGGGCCGCTGTAGGACGCCACCGCCCTGAAGTCGCCGGGATGCCGGGCCGCGTAGGAGACCGCGCCGAACCCGCCCATGGACAGACCGGCGATCGCCCGTTCGGGCCCGGCGCGGAAGGTGCGTTCGAGCAGCTGCCGTAGCTCCACCAGGTGGAACGTCTCCCACTTCGCCGGATCGGCGATCCAGTCGCTGTAATAGCCGACGTTCCCGCCATCGGGCATGACGACGATCATGTCGTGCCCGGCGGTCCGGCTCTCGATGTCGGTGTTGGTGGTCCAGTCGAGGTAGCCGGTTGTCCCGCTGCCCGAGCCGTGCAACAGGTACAGCGACGGCCAGGTCCGGTCAGGCTGGGCAGCATAGCTGGTCGGCAGCAGAATCCGCACGGGCTCGTTTGCGTTCATGGCCGTCGAGTGAATGGTGAGGTCGACCAGGCGCCCGTCACCGGACACCGGGTACGTGACGCAGGTGACCGACGATCCATCATCGCTCGTGGGCCCGAGTGGTGTGCATGCCGCTGCCTGAGACGGGGAACCCGCGATACCCAGACCGACCAGACTGCTCGCCACAAACGCCGAGGACAGTGCGACCCGCTGTGTCCATCTCCGTATTCCCATGGATCGAACGGTAACTGAACGGCATGTCTGGCACAAAAGGGAATTGGTCCTGCCTGTTCTCCGTCCTGGGTGGGAGAATTTCCGTCGAGAGATTTTACTCCGCATTCTCCGCGCCTACCGGATGTGCCGCCTGGCACTTTTTCTTGACTGCCGCTCCCCAGGGCAGGTAAAGCGCTGGACGATCGGTGTCGGGGTTTTCTGTCGTGGCCAGGTTCACGTTTTTTTCTCGAGGGTGGTCGTGGACACCTCCGTGGCAGGCCGCCACCGTCCGACCGGGCGCTCGTCTACGGCCTGGTCGGCGGAGTTCCGCTGTACCTGTCGTGGTGGGATCAGGATGCCGACCTCGCCGACAACCTGCTCCGGCTGGCCTGCCGGCCCGGGGCACCGCCGCTCACCGAAGGCCAACTCGTACTCGCCACCGAAGTGGAGCACGGCGAATACCTGGCCGGCCCGGTGTGGCCGCACCGCCGCCGGCTACCGGTGCAGCCCGCGCTTCACTCCGAGCTCACCCTCGATCGCGGTGAGAACGCGCCCGGCGATGGTTCTCAGCTGCCGCGCCTGGGCGGGCGAAATCGCGTCGAACACCAGCCGGTTGACGGCCCCGATGTAGCCGGGTGACGCGGCGGCAAGCACCGTCGCGCCGTTGTCGGTGAGAGTGGCCAGGGTGTAACGGCCGTCCACCGGATCCGGCTTCCGGGTCACCCAGCCGTGGACCTCCAACCGCGCGACCGCGCGGGACAGCCGCGACAGCGATCCGTTCGCGAGGACCGCCAGCTGGCTCATCCGAAGCGTCAGGTCGTCGATGGTGGAGAGGGCGGCGAGAATGGTGTACTCGAAGTGGCTTAGTTCGGACTCACGCCGAAGCTGGTCGTCGAGCGCGATCGGTAGCCACGTCAGCAGGCTGGCGACAGCCGCCCAGGTCTGTTGGTTCTCGGAATCGAGCCCACCCGGCCCTGGAGCATCCGAGGTCGCCATGGGGCCATGCTACGCGGCCGAAAGCTCACAGCCAGGCCGATTTTACTTGACAGGTCAAGAAACCACACCGGTGGATGACTTACGTGCTCAAGTGATTGCGGTCGAGAAGTCCAGTACAACGAGATCAAGGACTGTGTTCGCGCCGAACCGGACCGGACGCTGGATCGGCTCGTCGAGCTACGGCTGGATGAGGAGCCAGGGGTCGCCCCGCCCCGCCCCACGCCGCGTGATCCGAGGACACTGAGCGCATGTTGCCCGACCTCACGGTCGCCGGGGCGGACCTGCCCGTCCGAACCGCTCTGCCCGCGCTGATGGCCGCGCTGAGCACACATGACCAGCCCGGATCGGGCGGTGCCAGCGGGGCCGCGGTGCTGGTGGCCCCGCCAGGCACCGGTAAGACGACACTCGTCCCGCTCGCACTCGCCGACCACGTCCCGGGCCGGGTGCTGGTCGTCGAGCCGCGGCGGATCGCCGTCCGTGCCGCGGCACGGCGGATGGCCAGCCTCGCCGGGGGTGGCGTGGCCGGTGGTGCCGGAGCTCGCGCGGATGCCGCGGGTCGCGGCGGTGCCGGAGTCGGTGCCGGTGCCGGTGCCGGTGTCGGCGAGGTGGGGGGCGCGGTCGGCTACACGATCCGCGGTGAGCGCAGGGTCGGGCCGTCCACCAGGGTCGAGGTGATCACGACGGGGGTGCTCGTCCGGCGGCTGCAACGCGACCCCGAGCTGCCCGGTACCGACGCGGTCATCCTCGACGAGTGCCACGAACGCAGCCTCGACACCGACCTGGCGCTCGCGTTCCTGCTCGACGTCCGCGCCGCGCTGCGCCCCGACCTGCTCCTGCTCGCCGCCTCCGCGACCGCCGACACCCGGCGGCTGGCCGCGATGCTCGGCACGCCCGGCCACCCCGCACCGGTCATCGGGACGGACGCCTCGATGCACGACGTCGAGGTAGTCTGGGCGCCCCCACCTGGGCCGATCACCCCGGCGCACGGCCTGCGGGTCGACCCGAGGCTGCTCGACCACGTCGGGGCGACCGTCGGGCGCGCGCTGCGGGAGACGTCCGGGGATGTGCTCGTCTTCCTGCCCGGGGCCGGTGAGATCGCCGCCGTCGCCGGCCGGCTCGCCGGGCACCGCGACGCGGTCGACGTGCTCACCCTGCACGGCCGCCAGTCCGGCACCGCACAGGACGCGGTGCTGCGCGTCGGCCCGCGTCGCCGGGTCGTGCTGGCCACCGCGGTCGCGGAGAGCAGCCTCACGGTGCCCGGCGTGCGGGTCGTCGTCGACGCCGGCCTGGCCCGCTCCCCGCGGATGGACCACGCCCGCGGGCTGGGCTCGCTGGTCACCGTGCGGGTGTCGCGGTCGTCCGCCGGGCAGCGCGCGGGCCGGGCCGGCCGGGAGGCACCGGGCCGGGTGTACCGCTGCTGGTCCGCCGCCGAACATGACCGCCTGCCGGCCCAGCCGGAACCGGAGATCGCCGTCGCCGACCTCACCGCCTTCGCCCTGGAGCTCGCGGTCTGGGGCCATCCCGGCGGCGTGGGACTGCCCCTGCTCAGCGACCCTCCCGTCGGCGCGATGGAGGCCGCCGGGGTCTCGCTGCGGGCCCTCGGCGCGGTCGACGAGACCGGCCGGGTCACCCCGCGAGGACGTTCGATCGCTCAGGTCGGGGCCCATCCGCGGCTTGCGCGGGCGCTGCTCGACGGCACCCGGGCCGTCGGCGCCCGCCGCGCGGCGGAGGTCGTGGCGATCCTCTCCGCGGACGGCCCGGCGGGCGGCCCCTCCGACGACCTCGTTGCCGCGTGGCGCCGCCTGCGCGACAACACCGACCGGGCCGCGACCACCCGCTGGCGGGAGGAGACCCGCCGGCTGCACTCGGCCGCGCAGGCCGCACCCACCGGGCCCCATGAGCCCACTGGGCCCTGTGAACCCGATCGGTCTGCTGCATCCGCCGGGCCCGGTGAACCTGCTCGGCCTGCCGGGCCCGCTGGGCTTGCCGCGCGGGGAACGGGTGGAATGACTGACGATCTTGCGGCGGGGCTGGTGGTCGGCCTCGCGTTCCCCGAACGGCTGGCGCGGGTCCGCGGTCCCGGCAGCGCGAACTACCTGATGGCAGGCGGGACCGGTGCCGAGCTCGCCCCCGGCTCGGCGTTGATCGGGGCACCATGGCTCGCCATCGCGGTCGCCGACCGCGGGCCCGACCGGACGTCCGCCCGGGTGCGCCTGGCCGTCACCCTCGACGCGGCCACCGCGCGGGAGGCTGGCGCGGCGCTGCTGCGCACCGAGGACGAGGTCGCCTGGTCCGGTGGCGACATCGTCGCCCGCCGGCTCGAGCGGTTTGGCACGATCATTCTCGCCGAACGCCCGGTGGCCAGGCCCGACCCGTCCCTGCTGCGGGCCGCGGTGCTCGACGGACTGCGTGACGCGGGGCTGCCCGTGCTGCGCTGGAGCGCCGACGCGCTCGCCCTGCGCGACCGGCTCGCGTTCTGCCACCGGCTGCTCGGTGCCCCCTGGCCCGACGTCACCGACACCGCCCTGCTGGCCCGCGCCCCGGACTGGCTCGGGCCGGACCTCGACGGCGTGCGACGCCGCGCCGACCTCGGACGCATCGATGCCGGCCGCGCGCTGCGCCGGCTCCTGCCCTGGCCACAGGCCGCCCGGCTGGACGAGCTGGCACCCGAGCGGGTCGCGGTGCCCAGCGGCTCCCGGGTGCGCCTCGACTACAGCGGCACCAGCGGCGCGGCCGGCCCCGTGCTGGCCGTGAGGATCGCCGAGGTGTTCGGCTGGGAACGGCTACCCGCCGTCGCCGACGGCCGCGCGCAACTCGTGCTCCACCTGCTGTCGCCGGCGGGGCGCCCGGTGGCGGTGACGAGCGACCTGCCCTCGTTCTGGCGCACCGGCTACCCACAGGTCCGCGCCGAACTGCGCGGCCGCTACCCCCGCCACCCCTGGCCCGACGACCCGACCACAGCCCCACCAACCCGCCGACTCGCCCCACGCACTCGCGGCCGCTGACAGGTCAGCCGGCGTCGACCTTGGCCCCGACACCACCTGGCCCTCGATAACGCGGTTCCGCACCGCGAGCGGCCTCGCCGTCATAGCCCGATCACTGAGACAGCCGAAGACATTCGCTGTCAACAGACAGCCCGGTAGGGAACCTTTCGCAGGTAGTGGTGCCATTCCTCAGCGCTGATGCGGGTGGTTGGCTTGGTGCAGGCGCGGCGCGCCAGACTTGCGGGATCAACATCCCACAGCTGCGCGACGTGATCCTCGCTGCTGGTGGCGACAGTTCTGCCGTCCGGGCTGAATGCCACCAGACGGAAATCGGCGACGTCGGATGTGAGCATGGCGAGGAGCTTTGGGTGGCGGAGGTCGGCGACATCCCACAGCCGGGCGAAGGTGTCCGCGCTGGTGCTGGCGAGGGTGTGGCTGTCCGGGCTGAACGCCACGCCGTAGACGTACCCCCGGTAGCCGTGCAGGGTGGCCAGCGAGCGGGGTTGGCGAAGGTTGGTGACGTCCCACAACCGGACGCTCTTGTCCCAGCTGGAGGTGGCGAGGGTCCTGCCGTCCGGGCTGAACGCCACGCCCACGGCCCGCTTGGTGTGGCCATGCAGGGTCGCCAGGAGACGGGGTTGCCGGGAGTTGGTGATGTCCCACAACCGCGCGTCACGATCCGTGCTTCCAGTAGCGAGGGTGTGGCCGTCCCGGCTGAATGCCACCGCGGTGACGGGTCCTGTGTGGCCGGTGAGGGTGGCCAGTGGCTGGGGTCGGTCGGGGCTGGCAACGTTCCACAGTCGGATCGTGCGGTCCGCGCTCGCCGTCGCGAGAGTCCTGCCGTCCGGGCTGAAGGACATGGCGAAAACCGAGTCCGTGTGCCCGGCAAGGATGTCCACCAGGCGCGGTTGCCGCGGATCGGTGATGTTCCACAGCCGAGCCGTCCTGTCCTGGCTCGCGGTGGCGAGAGTCCTGCCGTCCGGGCTGAACGCCACGGCGGTCACATAGTCGGTGTGGCCGGTGAGTATGGCCAAGGGCACAGGGCGATCACGGCTGGCGACGTCCCACAGCCGGGCGGTGTGGTCCGCGCTCGCCGTCGCGAGGGACCTGCCATCCGGGCTGAAGGCCACGCCATAGACCTTGTCGATGTGGCCGCTGATCGTGGCCTGCAGGGCAAACGACGGACCGGCGGTCGCGAGCAGGGCCGCACGAGCCTGAGAGGTGGGGGCGAGCCGGTATGCGGCCACGGCGAGCCGGGTGGCGAGCTTGTCGTCGTCCGCCTGGACGGCCTGCGCGTGCGCGGCGAGTTTCCGGGAGGCCGCAGGCAGATCATCGGCGCCCGGTTCGGCGCTGCCGAAGAAGAAATGACGGCCCGCGGTCGCAAGCGCGACGACAGCGAAGACAGTGATCACTGCAATGAACGCCCGTCCACGATGAGGCCGACGACCGAGTACCTGATCGACGAGCTCCGGTTCGCCTTCGGCCGTGCCGGTCGGATCGGCGGCCAGGGTGACCAGCTGTCGCCGTCCCGCAGTGATCACAGCCGTCGGGCCGGCCGGTTCCTGCTCGCCGGTCACGGGGGTCACGGGGGTCACGGGGGTCACGGCCGCTGACGAGGCATCGACGAGGAGACTGTAGAGATCGGCGGCGCTCGGCCGGTCGCGAGGGTTCTTCTGCATGGCCACCGTCACGACGTTCCGCAGCCCAGTGGGCACACCGTGCAACTGGGGCTCGTCGCGGAGAATGCGGTAGGGCAGCAGGGCGGGCTCGCCAGTGCCGAAGGGGAGGCGGCCGGTGGCCGCGAAGATGACCACCCCACCCCACGCAAAGACGTCAATGGCCGAGGTGGGTTCCCAGCCCAGGACCTGTTCGGGGGCCATGAAAGCCGGTGTACCGAGGCGGGTCAGGTCGTAGGTGAGGACACTGGTGGCATCCAGTGCGCGGGCGATACCGAAGTCGATGACCCGGGCGCCGGTCGGTGAGAGCAGCACGTTGGATGGTTTTAGGTCGCGGTGGATGACCCCGGCACGGTGGATGACAGACAACGCTGTCGCGATATTGACCGCGACCTGTTCCAGCTCGGCGCGGAGCAGCGGGCCCCGCGCCCTGACCGCGGCCGTCAGAGTGGGACCCGGGACGTAGTCGGTCACGAGGTAGGCGGGTTCGCCGTCGGGATCGGCGTCAAGAACCTCCGCGGTGCAGAACCCACGTACACGGCGAGCGTTCGCGGCCTCACGGCGGAACCGGGAGCGGAACTCGGGTTCCCGCGCGACCTCAGGCCGAATCACTTTGATCGCGACGAGCTGCCCCTGCTGACTCCGCCCGAGATAGACCACCCCCATTCCGCCCTGGCCGAGGCGGCGCACCAGAACATAGGCGCCGACCTGCGGCGGGTCAGAAACCAGCAGCGGCGCACCGACTGATTCACGACCCTCCGACTCGCCCATGATCATCGATTCCTGGCCCTCCCGAGCTACCGAGCACGGTTCGGATGCCCATCCCCGCAGAGCACTTTACGGGCCTACGGTGTCGTTACAGTAGTTGCGGGTCAACCCGCCCGTCCACCTGGATAAAGAGAGCTATGATCTCGGCCGGCCGCACGAGCGTCCCTGGCTGCCCAGGGCGAGTCGACACCGCCATTCTCGCGACGCCCGCGAGCGTCGCCTCATGAGTGACGGGGTGTCGGGAGCCCGAACCAGTCGTCTACACGATCCGCGGCTCCCGGTATTCCGTAAGCACACCCTTGACCGCATCCGTGACCGGGGCTCCACAGCAAAATTGAACTGCCGGCTTTTCTTGCCTTGACCTCCCGGGCCAGGGCTTCATCGAGGCTTTCGCCAGGATCGACCTTTCCGCTCGGCAACTCCAAATACCACCCATGATTTTACTGGTGGCAGAATTCGCGGTTCCGAGGGTCCACACAGGACGGATAACCGTACCGGTTCAGGATACTGTTCGCCTTGCCGAGGCTCAGGTAGTAAAGAAAGCTGGCAGCCAGTGTGTCGCCCTGCGGCTGGCCGTAGGAGTAGAAGTACTCCACCGACCAGAAGCTGTAGGTGTGCTTTCGCACGAACGCGATGTCGGGTGTGACGCCGTTCAGGCGTGCCATCCGGACATTCGCGTACTCGGCCACGGTCGCTACCCCGGAGTAGCCGATCGCGCCGGGGATCTCGTTGACCGCGGCGAGCAGGCTGCCCACGTCGGGTTTTTCGCAACGGGCCACCACCGCGGCCGGATCCCTGTCCGGCGTATGACAGTCGGTAGAGGAGGCCGGAAGCCGCTCGATGTGATGCAGGATCTGGCGTTCCAGGGAGAATCTGGTGCCGGAATCCGCGTTGCGGCCGACGATCGTGATCGGCCAGTTCGCGCCGCCAAGCTCGCTCCAGTTCCGGAACCGCCCCTCGAAGATTCCCTGGACCTGCGCGGTGGTGAGGTCGTCTATCCCGACCCTCCGGTTGACCACGATCGCCAGGACGTTGACGCCTGTCGCCCGTCCGACCAGGGATCCGTACTTCTCGGTGGCCGGCCCGCCGGACATGGCCAGCAACGGTGGCGCACCGTCCCTGGACTGCCTGCCGATCCGATCCAGGTCCCCGACCGCCGCCACGCTGCCCTTCGGAGTCACCGTGATGTGGGCGTCCGGGCAGGACTCCTCGTAGGCGTGCGCGATCTCCTTCACCACCGTGGCGAAACCGGTCGACCCCTCGATCCGGAGCTGCCCCCGGGCGCATCGTGACGACGTCCCGGCGGGAATCGCCAGCTGCCAGACCAGGATCGCGGACATCACCAGGCAGAGCACGCCGCCCGTAAGGCCGAGGACAAGACGGCGACTGGTACGACCGGTCTCCCGGTCGATACTGCCACCCACGATGAAACCCTGCTGCACCACCTGGGAGCCACGCCCGCTCAGCACGACGAGCACCTTGAAGGAGTCCCCGCGCCGGAGAGCGACTTTCGGCAGGGTCACCTCGCCGAGCCCCGGCTCGTTGTCCAACCGCGGCGGGTCGGTCTGACCCAGACGTATGTGCAGTGCCTCCGGGCTGGCATTGGATGTCGTTGCCTGCAGCACCGAACGACCCGGGAACTGGAACTGAAGTGGTTCGGTGAAATCCTCCCTGGCGATATGCAGTGCACCGGCGTTACGCACGCGAAGAAGGACCAGCCCGGGATCGTTGAACTCGACTCCATGGTGCACGATCTGCACCTCGCTGACCTGCCCGGCCGGAGCAGGTGTCAGCTTGATGGGCGAGTCGTACTCGACCTGGTAGGTG
This sequence comes from Frankia sp. AgPm24, assembly GCF_023243055.1. Lineage (NCBI taxonomy): Bacteria > Bacillati > Actinomycetota > Actinomycetes > Frankiales > Frankiaceae > Frankia > Frankia sp. AgPm24. Next base: position 10,184 of record NZ_JALKFW010000197.1, read on the forward strand.
ACCTGCTTACGTTGCCGTCCGACGAGACTCACCACAGCGGTGACGATGGCGACGAGACCATCCACGGCCGCGATCCCGGCAGTGATGTCGCTCCACCCACCCATGATCCGCGATCATAGTTTGGTGCGCTATGAGGCGTACAGGCGAGACATCCTTTTTCGTCCGTGAACGACCGGGAGCCCGGCGCAGGGGTCGCGGCGATGCCGGTTTGGTCAGGCGCGGCCAGTTCCGGTCAGGCGATGACGATGTCGTGGGGTCAAGGATGAAGGTCCATCCCGGCCGAGCGGACACCTGCTCGCAGTTCGTCCAGCCCGAACGCCTCCACCGGTCCGAGTGCCCCGGTGTTGCTGACCTCGCCGGCGGCGAGCGTCTGCGCGCCCCAGGCCATGATCTCGCCGGTGAAGGTGTAGGGATTGACCCCTTCCAGCCGCACCCGCCGCAGGACCTTGCCGGATGGGGAGAACGCCTCGGCCACCACGACCGCGCCGCTGCCCGCTCTGGCCGCCGCGTCGGGGCCGCCGGTCGAGCCGGTCACCCTGCGCCGCACCAGCGACCGCAGTCCTGCGCGCAGCGGGGGAATCCTGGTCACGGTGGACAGGACGACCGAGAGCGCGGGCAGCGCCCGGGTGACCTTCGGATCGGCCGCCACGAGAAGCACGTCCACATCACGCAGGGTCGGATGAAGCGCCGGCAGAGCAAAGTGCTCCGAGCCACCGATGCTGAGCGCCCACCGCGGCTGCCCCGACCCGAAATCGACCTGGCGGGCCCGCGCACCGCCACGTTCCGCCTTCAGCCGGCCGCCCCGGAAGGCGAACGACGGCGCCAGCAGGGCGTCCACCGAACTGGCCCGCGTGCCTCCGCTGCGGCCCGCCCCGCCCAACGACAGGTATCCGACCTCGACCCGTACCGCTTCCGGTCCGGCCTCGGCCAGCGCCAGCGCCAGCGCCAGCGCCAGCGCCAGCGCCAGCGCCAGCGCCAGCGCCAGCGCCGCCGCGAGGTTACCGGGTACCCAGTCGAAACCGAAGGCGGTGAGCAGAGCGGAACCGTTTCGCCGCGCCGACGGGCCGTACTGTTCGAATGCCCGACAGATGAAATCCGGTTCGCCGGTCGAGTCGAGATAATGCGCCCCGGCGTCCACCGCCGCCTCGATCGCCGGAATACCCCAACGCAGAAACGGGCCGACCGTCGAGACGAGAACATCGCCGCGTTCCACCAGCGCCCGAACGGACTCCGGCCGCGTGACGTCGGCGATCTCGGTCTGCAGGCCACCCAGTTCCCCGGCGAGACGTTCAAGACGCTCACCCGACCTGGCGGCCAGCACGGGCCGATGCCCCCGACCCACAAGTGCTCGGGCCACCAGCTCACCGGTGTAGCCGGTCGCGCCGAAGACGACTGTCCGCCCGGCCATCAGCCGGACCGCCCCGTCAGCGGCGAACCGACCCGATCCACGGGTGCGCCGGCCAGATCCACTGGGACACCTCATGGTGACGTTGAGTCAATATCCACGAGTCTGATGATAGTGAGCATCGGTGTGACGGGCAGGGGGTCAGATCGGGCAGCTCGTCCCCACCGGCTTCGAAAAGCTCCTGCAGGCGTACGCCACGTCTCAGCGGACTCCACTCAGCGAGGCAGACGCCATGATCAGCGGCGTACTGTAGTGATGTGGACTCGTTGCGCGCCTTCCGAACGGTTGACGATGCCGCAGCCGTCGCGGCTGGCATGGTCGCGGCCGAGTTCCGCCTGCAGGACATCTGGCGGCACGCCGTTGTACAGATGCTCGACGACTACACCAGCGTGCTACGGCATCAGGGCCTCGCTGCGGCGAGTGCAATGTGGTCGGACCGCCCACGGCTGTCCGGCGACCGCCGGGTGGACGCGGCGCTTGCCGCGCTGGGAGAGCACTTGGCCCGTCGAGACGGCTGGCAGCCTCCCGCCTGGGTGCGCGACCCGGAGCTCGAGGCGGTGCCGTGGTGGTTCGTCACCACGCTGAGGGGCCTCCATCCTCGGGCGCTGGTCGAGTCCCCGCTGTCGTTCCGTAAACGGGGTGTGTTCATCACCGGCGGCGCGCTTCAGAGGGCGTGACATGACCGGCGGCCTGCTCTGGCAGACGTCGGCCGCGGACGATGGGCGACCGGCGCCTAGCCCCGACGGGGTAGCCAAGGACAACTGAGACCAAGACTGAGACCAAAGAAGCCACCGGGGCCGCCCGGTGGCTTCTGTCTTGCCATGCTTATGTGGGTGGGCAGGGGCGGGGTCGAACCGCCGACCTTCCACTTTTCAGGCGGACGCTCGTACCGACTGAGCTACCTGCCCCAAACGTGCCGTGTGCCGTGCGGTCGGACTACCTGCTCCGACCATACGAACGCGGTCCCGACGGGATTCGAACCCGCGACCTCCGCCTTGACAGGGCGGCGTGAACTCCAGACTTCACCACGGGACCAAGCATGATCGCACTATTCACATGTTGACCATAAAGCTGACCACGAGCGGGGCTTCGTGGTGCACCTCGCCAGGATCTGAAGGTGATGCTACACGATGCCGGCATGCGCGGAGCCGATGACCTCGAGGGAATCTTGCCCAACGCTCGCCGTGGCCAACCACCCGACACCCGCTGCCAGGCCACACCACGGCGAACGGGAGCGACCTCCGCCCGATCGGTCTCACTGTGTCGCGATTTGGCAGCGCTACGTCGCCATCCGTGGCATCCTTCTCTCAGGAAAACCGGGACATCTCGTGGGATCGGGACATCTCGCGGGATCGGGACACAGTGGGGTGATGGTCCTGATCGCGGAGCTGACAGCGGTGCGTCACGGGCAGAGCCTGTCCAACGTCGTTTTCCCGGCGGCCCAGGCGGCCGGCCGGTTGGAGACGGGCATCACCAGCCGGGACGCCGACGTCCCGCTCACCGCGCTCGGGCGGGCCCAGGCCGCGGCCCTCGGGCGTGCGCTCGCCGCGGAGCCTCCCGCCATCCGCCCCCCTGATGTCGTCCTCTGTTCGCCTTACCTGCGCGCGCGGCGCACATACGAGATCGCCGCCGACGCCGCGGAGCGTGACGGGGTGCTGCTGCCCACGCCGAGGTTCGACGACCGCCTGGTCGATCGGCTGCTCGGCGACTGGGAGATGACCACCGGGCTCGCGATCGAGGCGAGGTTCCCGGCGCAGGCCGCCCAGTGGCGCGCCGAGGGCACCTGGTTGTACCGGCCGCCCGGCGGCGGGGAGAACTTCCCCGATGTCGCGGCCCGGCTGAGTTCCCTGCTCGCGGACCTGCACGCCGACCATCCCCGCAGGCGTGTCCTGATCGTCGCCCACGACGCGGTGGTCGTCGTGCTGCGCCAGATCATCGAGGGTCTCTCCTTCGACGACCTCGACCGCATCAGCGCCGCCGGCGGCATTCGCAACGCGGGCATCACCCGGTTCACCCGCCATGACGGACGGCTCACCCTCGCCGAGTTCAACACCGTCACCCACCTGTCCAGCGCCCGCGCCGACCACCAGCACTGACCAAATGGCCAGCACGGACCAACCTGGCCAGCACGGACCAACCTGGCCAGCACGGACCAGTCCACCAGCGCTGGCTGGTCAACCGTCAGGTCCGTCCGTCCACTGTCCGTCGCGTCCACGGCGGTTCCGCGGAACCGGTCGCGATGCGGGACGCGGGGGCATGAGGTGGGCCAGGATGATCAACTGGGCGGGGTATCGTTACCCTCAGGTCGAGAGGCGCTGCAACGGGCCCAGGTCCGCCACGCTCGGCCCGTAGCACTCGGAAGGGCGCCTCCCACCACAGGGAGGTGTCGCATGGTCGGTTCCACGTCCGTCCACGAAGAGGCCGAGACCACGGGGCAGGTGGCAGCGCGGAGCAGCGGTAGCGGCAGCGCCAGCGCGCCGGCGCAGCGTGGCCACGACGGCGCCGACCAGACGAACGTGACGCCGGCCACCGACAGTGAGGCACGGCTGCGGGAGCTGCTGGGGCAGCGGGTGGTCGTGCTCGACGGTGCGTGGGGCACCATGCTGCAGAACGCGGGGCTCACGCCGGCGGACTACCAGCTCGAGTCGCTGAAGGACCATCCCAAGGATGTGGCCGGCGACCCGGACCTGCTGAACCTGACCAGGCCGGACGTGATCCTCGACGTCCATCGGCAGTATCTCGCCGCCGGCGCCGACATCACCACCACGAACACGTTCACCGCGACGAGCATCGGCCAGGCCGACTACGGCCTGGAGTCGCTGGTGCGGGAGATGAACATCGCCGGGGCGCGGCTCGCCCGGCAGGCGGCGGACGAGGCCGGTGGGCGGTTCGTCGCCGGGTCGATCGGGCCGCTGAACGTGACGTTGTCGCTGTCGCCGCGGGTGACCGACCCGGCCTACCGGGCGGTGACGTTCGAGCAGGTCAAGGCGTCGTACGCGGAGCAGATCAGTGCCCTCGCCGAGGGCGGGGTGGATCTGCTGCTGGTCGAGACGATCTTCGACACGTTGAACGCGAAGGCCGCGATCGCCGCGGCCCGCGAGGCCGCGCCGCAGCTGCCACTGTGGATCTCGGTGACGATCGTCGACCTGTCCGGACGGACGCTGTCGGGGCAGACGGTCGAGGCGTTCTGGAACTCCATCGCCCATGCGAACCCGCTGGTCGTGGGCGTGAACTGCTCGCTGGGCGCGGACGAGATGCGCCCGCACGTCGAAGCGCTGTCGCGGATCGCCGGCACCTACACGGCCTGCCATCCGAACGCGGGCCTGCCCAACGCCTTCGGCGGCTACGACCAGACCCCCGAGGAAGCGGGGCGTCTGATCGGCGAGTTCGCCGCCGAGGGCATGGTCAACATTGTCGGCGGCTGCTGCGGGACGACCCCGGCGCACATCGCCAGGATCGCCAGCGCGGTGCGCGCCGCGGCGCCGCGCGAGGTGCCCGCCGCCGACCCGCACACGCGGTTCAGCGGCCTGGAGACGTTCGAGATCGGCGCGGACACCGGGTTCGTCATGATCGGTGAGCGGACGAACGTCACCGGTTCGGCGAAGTTCCGCCGGCTCGTCGAGAGCGACAACTACCAGGCGGCCATCGACGTCGCGCTCGAGCAGGTGCGGGGCGGGGCGAACCTGCTCGACGTCAACATGGACGCCGACCTGCTCGACAGCGAGCAGGCGATGACGACCTTCCTGAACCTGCTGGCCACCGAGCCCGAGGCCGCCCGGCTGCCCATCATGATCGACAGCTCGCGCTGGAGCGTGCTGGAGGCGGGGCTGCGCTGCGTCCAGGGCAAGGGCGTGGTCAACTCGATCAGCCTGAAGGAAGGCGAGGAGGTCTTCCTCGAGCATGCCCGGCGCATCCGCGACTTCGGCGCCGGCGCCGTCGTCATGGCCTTCGACGAACAGGGCCAGGCCGACACCACCGAGCGCAAGGTCTCGATCTGTGGTCGCGCGTACGACCTGCTCACCGAGCGGGCCGGCTTCCCCCCGCAGGACATCATCTTCGACCCGAACGTGCTGGCCGTGGCCACCGGCATCGCCGAGCACAACGGCTACGCCAAGGCGTTCATCGACGCCCTGCCGCTGATCAAGCAGCGCTGCCCGGGGGTGCGGATCTCCGGCGGCATCTCGAACCTGTCGTTCTCCTTCCGCGGCAACGACATCGTCCGCGAGGCGATGCACTCGGCGTTCCTGCTGCACGCGGTCCGGGCCGGGCTCGACATGGGCATCGTCAACGCGGGCCAGCTCGCCGTCTACGAGAACATCCCCGCCGAACTGCTCGAACTCGTCGAGGACGTGCTGTTCGACCGGCGCGAGGACGCCACCGACCGGCTCGTCTCGTACGCGGCGACGGTCAGTGGCAAGGGCACCCAGCGAGTCGTTGACCTGTCCTGGCGTGAGGCGCCGGTCGCGGCGCGCCTCTCGCACGCTCTGGTCCAGGGCATCGTCGACTTCATCGAGGTCGACACCGAGGAGGCCCGCGCCAGCGCCGCCCGTCCCCTCGATGTCATCGAGGGCCCGCTGATGGACGGCATGAAGATCGTCGGTGACCTGTTCGGCTCGGGGAAGATGTTCCTCCCGCAGGTCGTCAAGAGCGCCCGGGTGATGAAGCGCTCCGTCGCCTACCTGGAACCGTTCATGGAGGCGGAGAAGGCGCAGCTCGCCGCCGAGGCCGCGGCCGCCGCCGAGGCCGCCGAGGCCCGGGGCGAGGTCGCCGCCGCCGACACGCCGACGCGCACCCGCCAGGGCAACGGCAGGATCGTGATGGCGACCGTCAAGGGCGACGTGCACGACATCGGCAAGAACATCGTCGGCGTGGTGCTCGGCTGCAACAACTACGAGGTCATCGACCTCGGCGTGATGGTCCCCGCCAAGGTCATCCTGGACACCGCCGTCGCCGAGAACGCCGACGCGATCGGCCTGTCCGGCCTGATCACCCCGTCGCTCGACGAAATGGTCGCCGTCGCCGCCGAGATGCAGCGTCGTGGCCTGCGCCTCCCCCTGCTCATCGGCGGCGCCACCACCTCACGCCAGCACACCGCCGTGCGCATCGCCCCTGCCTACGAGGCCACCACGGTGCACGTCCTGGACGCGTCCCGGGTCGTCGGGGTGGTCTCCGACCTGCTCGACTCCGAGCGCGCCATCACCCTCGACGAGGCCAACCGCGACGAGCAGGCCCGGCTGCGCGAGCAGCACGAGAACCGCCGCTCGCAGCCGCTGCTCACCTTCGACCAGGCCCGCGACAACCGGGAGCGGATCGACTTCACCGGGCTGCCCGTCCCCGCCTTCACCGGCCTGCGCACGGTCACCCCGGAACTCGCCACCCTGCGTGAGCTGATCGACTGGCAGTTCTTCTTCCTCGCCTGGGAGCTCAAGGGCAAGTACCCGGCGATCCTGGAGCAGCCGGTCGCCCGCGACCTGTTCGACGAGGCGAACGTCCTGCTCGACCGCATCATCAAGGACGGCAGCCTGACCGCGCGGGGCGTCTACGGCTTCTGGCCCGCCCACTCCGACGGCGACGACATCATCCTCGACGTCGAGGCCGCCGGTGCCGCCGGTCAGGTGCGGTTCCCGATGCTGCGCCAGCAGACCAGGAAGCCCACCGGACGGCCCAACCGCAGCCTCGCCGACTACGTGGCCCCGGCCGGCTCCGGCGATCATCTCGGTGCCTTCGCGGTCGCCATCCACGGCGCGGACGTCCTCGCCGCCCAGTTCGAGGCCGAGCAGGACGACTACCGTTCGATCATGGTGAAGGCGCTCGCGGACCGTCTCGCCGAGGCCTTCGCCGAGCACGTCCATCTGGCCGCCCGCCGCGAGTGGTTCGAGCCCGACGTCGAACCCGACATCGAGGACCTGCACGCCGAGCGGTTCCGCGGCATCCGCCCGGCCTTCGGCTACCCGGCGAGCCCCGACCACAGCGAGAAGCAGGGGCTGTTCGACCTGCTCGACGCCGGTTCCGCCGGTCTGGCCCTCACCGAGTCGTTCGCGATGACCCCCGCGTCCGCCGTCAGTGGTCTGATCTTCGCGAACCCCGCCTCGACGTACTTCACCGTCGGACGCCTCGGCCGCGACCAGATCGCGGACTACGCTCGCCGCCGCGGCCTTGACATCGCCGAGACCGAGCGCTGGCTGCGCCCCAACCTCGCCTACGACCCCGACTGACCTCACCCCGCGATTCCGCCGTCGCCGCAGACGAAACGGATGATCACGTGAGGTAGCGGGTATTCCGCATGCTGTGCATCCGCTCCCGTCGCGCAGCGCCTCTCGCGGGCACCGCGCGTCCGTGAGCGGCGGCTCGTGGACGACCCTGGTGGTCACGGTCCTGATCGTGATCGTCCTGCTGGTCACCGCGGTGCTCGTGAGCCGACACACCGGCGGTGACGGCACAGGTACCTCCGCGCCGGCGCTGGTCGTCGGTGATTCGGTCGTGGCACTCGCGGCCCGCGCCGCGGGCGGTGCCGAGGGGGGCGGGGTCGCGGGTGGCGGGGCAGCCGGGGCCCCCGCGGGCATCAGCGTCACCGATGGAGTCAGGGCCCGGTCCAGCGGGATGGCCGGTACCGTGCGGCTGATCGGGTATCCCGGGCTTTCACCCGAGGTGTTCGACGGGACGTCCTCGCCGTTGCTCGCGAGTGATCTCAGGTCAGCCGGAAGGCCCCGCACGGTGGTGCTGAACTGGAACGGCAACAACCCGCGCCAGCTGCTCGGGACCTCGCTGATCGTCGACTACCGCACCGAACTCACCAGTCAGATCCGCTGGTATCTCGGCCATGGGGTGACCAGGGTGGTTCTGGCGGCGGCCCTGCCCTCGCTGGTGAACAGTGCCGACCGGCAGGTCGACGTTTCCTCACCCTTATCGGCACAGCCCGGAGCGATGCTCGGTAGCGGCCGACTGAACGAGATGTACAGACAGCTGGCGGGCGCTTTCGGCGGCCGTTCGGTGCGCTATTCCGAACAGGCCGCACGGGCGATCCATCCGTCGCTGGGATTCAACACCACGCTGGACGGCCGCCCCTGCGTCATCGACTTCATCCATCCGACGCCGTACTGCGCCACGCGCTACGCCAGGGCACTCGCCGCCCTCGCCCACGACCCGGACGGCACCTGACCTCGTTTCCCGCTTCCCGTCCCGTACCTGTTGACCGTCCAGTACCTGCGGAGACAGGTGGTTGCCGGGTCAGGACGGGATCGGTCAGGACGGGGATCGGTCAGAGCGGGGGACGGTCAGGGGGGTGTAGGTGTCGGGGCGGCGGGTGGTGAAGAAGGGGAAGAGCGTGAGCCAGTCGCGGCGCTGGTCGAGGTCGAGGTCGGCGACCAGGACGGCCGGGCTGTCCCTGGGCGCGCGCACGAGAACGCGGCCATAGGGGTCGCTGATGAACGAACTACCGTAGAACGTCAGGCTGCCTTCACAGCCGATCCGGTTGACGGCGACCATGAACGTCCCGTTGGCGATGCCGTTGCCCACGATGACCGTGCGCCACAGCGGTTCGGTGTCGAACGCGGGATGATCCGGCTCGGAACCGATCGCCGTCGGGTAGACGAGGACATCCGCGCCGGCCAGGCCGTAGGCGCGGGCGAGTTCGGGGAACCACTGGTCCCAGCAGGTGGGGAAGCCGAGACGGGCATCGTCCACGGCGAGTACGGGGAAGCTGTCGGCGCCGGCCGCCGGGCCGGGACGGAAGTAACGATCCTCGTGATATCCGGCGGTGACGGGGATGTGCAGCTTGCGGGTGCGGGCGAGCAGTGTGCCGTCCGGGCCGACGACGATCGCGGTGTTGAACCCGAGCCCGTCGCCATCGCCGTCCAAGCCGACATCGACATCGGCCCGCTCATAGAGCGACATGTGCACGGTGATGCCCAGTTCCGTGGCGAGCTGGGTGGCCAGGACGCGCGTCGGGCCGTCCTCGATCCGTTCCGCCAGGGCCACCGGCCGACCGCCGCCGCCGTCCCCGTGGTCAGGCCCGCCACCCGGCGCACCGCGCTCGGATGGTGGCGTATCGGCGAAGTAGCGGGACAGCGTCAGTTCCTGGAAGCAGACCAGCCTGGCACCGAGGTTGGCGGCGGTGACGGCGCCGGCCCGCAGCGCCGCGACGTGCTCGACCGGGTCCGGATGCCAGCGGTGCTGCACAGCCCCGATCCGTAGCGGCTCCCGCACCGGGGCGCTGGTTCGGGCGGGTGAGTCCGGCACGCCGATGCTGGTGATCGTCAGCATCGGCGCATCGTCTCACGTCAGGCAGCCGACCAGAGACCACGCGGGCCGAGGCGGGCGGGGCGGGCGGGCGGGGCGGGGCGGGCGGGCGGGGCGGGAGCGGTCCGGACTACCGTCGGGCGTCAGAATACGGAGTGTGATCGCTTCCCCTGAGGACACGGATGAGGCCGGGCCAGCTGGCCACTCGACGGCGGCGGCCGGTGGGGCGGGCGGTGGACTGGTCCGGCGTCGGATGCCGGCGGAGTGGGAGCCGCATCGGCGAACCTGGATGGCCTTCCCGCCGCCGAACGCCACGTTCGGCCCGGTGGACTCCCCCGGTCTCACCCAGGCCCGGGCGGTCTGGGCGACGGTGGCGAGGACGATCAGCCGGTACGAGCCGGTCATCCTGATCGCCCGGCCCGGGGCCGACGCCGCCGCCGCGCGCGGCCTCGCGCCGGGACCGGTGACGGTGGTCGAACGTCCTCTCGACGATGCCTGGGTCCGCGACACCGGTCCCACCTTCACCGTCGACCTTCCACAGCCGCCCGGCGGGAACGGGCGTCGCTGCGGCGGGGAGGGCACGCTCGGTGCGGTCGACTGGACGTTCAACGGCTGGGGTGCGCAGGAATGGGCCTCATGGGACGCGGACCGTCAACTGGCGGGCTCGATCGCCGAGCTCGCCGGTGCGGCGGTACGGTCCTGCGCGCTGACGAACGAGGGCGGCGGCATCGCCGTGGACGGGGCGGGTACGGTGCTGCTCACCGAGACGGTGCAACGCGACCCTCGGCGCAATCCCGGCTGGGACCGGGCCCGCGTCGAGGCGGAAGTGCACGCGCAGCTCGGTACGAGCCACGCGATCTGGCTGCCGCGGGGGCTGGCCCGTGACTACGACCGGTTCGGTACCCGCGGGCATGTCGACGTGGTGGCGGCGTTCGTGCGACCGGGGCTCGTCGCTGTGCATCATCAGCCGGACCCGGCCCATCCCGACCATGAGACCAGCCGGGAACTCGCCGCGCTGCTGCGCGCCAGTCGGGACGCGACCGGTCGGCCGTTCGACGTCGTCGAGATCACGGCGCCACGCGTGCTGGAGGTCGACGGGGAGCCGGCCGGCTACTCGTATCTGAACTACTACGTCGCGAACGGGGTCGTGGTGGCCGGGACCTTCGAGGACCCACGGGATGCCGACGCGCTCGACCTGCTCGGCCGGCTCTACCCGTCCCGCCGGGTCGAACCGGTGGACGCCCGGGTGATCTTCGCGAACGGCGGCGGAGTGCACTGCATCACCCAACAGCAGCCGTCCTGTTGACAACCATATCGAAAATCGTTTTCATTAGTGCTGTCCGATCCGACCCGTGTCGGTCCCACCTGCGCTGATGAGGATGACGTGCCCGACTCCCCACCCCCCACGATCACCCGCCGCCCACATGGCGACCACCACGACCACGACCACGACAGCGTCGGCGATCGCGGCCGGGACAGGGACCGCGATCAACGGCGGGCGCCGCGGGCGGGCAGGCGGCTGGTGGCGCTGACACCGCTGACCGCCGGCCTGACCCTGGTCGCCGGCCTGACCCTGGTCGGCTGCGGGTCGGGCGGCGGGGGGTCGTCCGAGGGGAAGGACGGGCGGCTGCCGGTGGTGGCGACGACCAGCCAGGTGGCGGACTTCACCCGGGCGGTCGGCGGTGACCGCGTCACGGTGACCCAGATCGTGCGGCCAGGCGTCGATCCGCACGACTACGAGCCGGCTCCGGCCGATCTCGCGGCGATCGGGGACGCGAAGGTGCTCGTCCAGAACGGCGTGGGGCTGGAGAGCTGGCTCGAGGACACGATCGGCGCCTCCGGTTTCGACGGAGTGCGGGTCAACGCGAGCGACGGAGTGCGGATTCGGACCGGCCAGGGCGATGAGGAGAAGGCCGGCGATCCGCACATCTGGCACAACCCGCTCAACGTCAAGATCATGGTGGCGGACATCGAACGGGGACTCGCCCAGGCGGAGCCGTCCGCGGCGGCGCGGTTCCACGCGAACCGGGTGGCCTACGACGCCCAGCTCGACGCGCTGGACGCGGACATCCGCCGCCAGATCGCCACGATCCCCGTGGCCAATCGCAAGCTGGTCACCAATCACGACGCGTTCGGCTACTACGTCGAGCGTTACGGGCTGACCTTCGTCGGATCGATCATTCCGAGCTTCGACACGTCCGCGGAGCTGTCCGGCAGCAACATCAGGAAGCTCGTCGAACGGATCCGGCAGACGGGGACGAAGGCGGTCTTCTCCGAGTCGTCCCTGCCGCGGCGCACCGCGCAGACCATCGCGGACGAGGCGGGGGTGCGCGTCGAGGCCGGCGAGGACTCGCTCTACGGTGACTCACTCGGACCAGCCGGTTCGGACGGTGACACCTACCTTCACATGGAAGAGCACAACACACGTACGATAGTCATGGCACTTCGCTAAGTGACGACACGCCCACGAGCCTCCGGAAGATAACACTTACGTGACAGTAGAGTTATGGGCGGCATGGGCGGAACCGGGCAGCGCCGCGCGGAGTTGCGCACGGCCATGTCATCCGCCGGGAGGATCCGACACCGGCTCGAGGTATCTCACGTGGATGACGACACGCGGCCCGAACAGGACCACGTCCTACGGGACGCGATCACGCTGCCGCTGCTGATCATCCCCCGGGATCGCCGGACCACCCGCGTCGCCGCGACCACTCGGCGTCCCACCATCCCGGCGGACGCGTTGGAGATCGTCGACCCGCCCCCCGTGACGGAACCCGACCAGGCGGTGAACACATCTCCGGACGGTGCCGATCCAGACGGTGCCGATCGGCCAGCAGGCGAGGCGCGGGCGCGCCGCGGCCGTGGGGGAAGCCGGGTCAACGCGCTGTGGACGGTGTTCGACCAGGTCGTGTCCAGCGGGACCAACGCGGCGATCAACTTCGTTATCGCCCGCCGGGTGGACCCGACCGAGTTCGGCGCGTTCGCCATCGCCTACACGATTTTCGCCATGGTCGTAGGGCTCTCCCGGGCGGCGGCGACCGCGCCGCTGGGCATCAGCTACGCGGACGTCCCACTCGGCGCGTTCCGCTCGGCGGTGCGCCAGGCGGCCGGCACGGCGCTCGTGCTCGGGGCCGCCGTCGGGGTGCCGCTGATGCTGGTCGGCGTTGGGATGGGCGGTACGGTCGGCACGAACCTGGCCGCGATGGGCGTGATCATGCCGGCGCTGCTGGTGCAGGACGCCTGGCGCTACGCGTCGTTCGCCCAGGGGCGGCCCCTGCTCGCCGTGGCGAACGACCTGGTGTGGGCGGCGGTGCTCGGTGCCGGGCTGTGGCTGCTGACGACGGTCGCGCCGGACGGTTTCGGCGGGTCGGCGACGATGGTGCTGGTCTGGGGGATGGCCGCGGCGGTCGCGGCGCAGGTCGGCGTGTTGCAGCACCAGGGGTGGCCGCGGCCCCGGCGAGCGTGGGCCTGGTTCACCGGCCACCGCGAGACCACCGGGTTCATGACCGCCGAGTTCCTCTCCCTCCAGGGCGCAGCGCAGACCTCCACCCTGGTCATCGGCGCGGTCGGTTCCACCTCGCTGGTCGGTGCGCTACGTGGCCTGCAGACGCTGCTCGCACCCACCACGAATCTCGCCGTCGCGCTGATGAGTTTCTCGATCCCGGAGTTCTCCCGGCGCAAGCACCTGCCGGCCCAGACCGTGCTGCGCGGCGCCTACCTGGTCAGCGGGCTGGTGGTCGTCTCGAGCACGCTGTGGGGGCTCGCGTTCGTCGTCCTGCCGGACGACTTCGGCGCCGCCCTGCTCGGCGACACCTGGGCCGAGACCCACCAGCTGCTGCTGCTGGCCGTCATCGCCCAGGCCGGCCCGTGCCTCGCGGTCGGCCCGGCGGCGGTGCTGTACGCGTTCGGCCGGACCAGGCTGACCTTCTGGATCAACCTGGCGTTCGTCCCGTTCCTGCTCGCCTGCCCGTTGATCGGTCTGCTCCTCGGCGGCGCCCGAGGCGTGGTGATCGGCAACATCATCGTCTACTGGGCGACCATTCCGCCCTGGCTGTACCACCTGCACCGCCAGGTGCGTCTCGGCGCCCGCCGGTAGAACCACGCCACCACGGCTCGTTCTCACCCGCCGCGAATGTTTGACAGCGAATACTCGACGGGTACCAGGATAGCCGTCACTGTCGACTTGCAGCACTCATCGACGTGGCTAGACTGCCATTACGGAGCCGGCCGGACGAGCATCCACAAGATGTGATCCACGGCTTCGCGCCACCCGTTTTCCACGCGAAAGGGGTTTGTTATGGCGACCACCGGAACCAAGCCGCAGGACGTACGATTCGAGAAGCTTTTCCAGGCGGTTGACGCAAACCATGACGGCGTCATCGAGTGGGGTGACTACGAACGCCTCCTCGACAGGTACCTGTCCGGTTTCGAGCTCAACAAGGACTCGCGTGAGGCCCGGAGCCTGTGGGTCACCCACCAGCACTACTGGCTCGAGCTCCTGCGCCATTCGGACGGAACCGACCGCCTGAACAAGGACGAGTTTATTCAGGCCGTGCGCCTGCTGACTCTGGACACCAGCCGCTTCAACCTGGTCGAGGGCCTCGCCCACACCATCTTCGACGCCCTCGACCGCGATGGCGACGGCGCCATCAGCAAGGACGAGTTCGGCCGTTACCTCAAGGTCTGGGAGATCGATCCGAAGAACGGCTACGAGATCTTCGACCGGTTGGACTCCGACGGCGACGGCGTGATCAGCCGACACGAGTTCGTCCGTTCGTGGCGGGAGTTCTACTACTCCTCCGACTGGGACCTGCCCGGCGCCCGCTACTTCGGTGTGGCGTAGCCACCAGGCCTGACGGGGCACCGGGCCTGACCGGACACGCCCGCCCTGCACCCGCGGGTCACCGCCGTCCATCCGGTCATCTCGGGATGTTCCGCGCACAGCGCAACCGCATGGCCGGTGATCTCGCGAAACCCGGAATGTCGATCGGACTACTGGAAGTTAGCCCTGACATGACAACACTCGGCCTCATCGGCAGCGGAAACATCGGCGGAACAGTCGCGCGCCTGGCGGTCAACGCCGGCTACGACGTGGTCCTGTCCAACTCGCGCGGCCCGGACACCCTCGCGGATCTGGTCGCCGAGCTGGGTCCGCGCGCCCGCGCCGCCACGTCCACCGAGGCCGCCGCCGCGGGCGACCTCGTGCTCGTGAGCGTTCCCCTGCACGCCTACCGGGCCGTCCCGGTGGAGCCGCTCGCCGGCAAGGTGGTCATCGACACCAACAACTACTACCCGGACCGCGACGGCACGATCCCCGAGCTCGAGGACGAGTCGACGACGACCAGCGAGCTGCTCGCCGCGCACCTGCCCACGTCCGACGTGGTCAAGGCGTTCAACAACATCTACTTCAAGCACCTGCTGGAACTGGCTCGTCCCGCAGGCTCGCCGGAACGCACCTCGCTGCTGATCGCCGGCGACGGCGACGACGCCAAGAAGACGGTCACCGGTTTCCTCGACGACATCGGCTACAACGCCTTCGACGCCGGCCCGCTCGCCGAAGGATGGCGCTACCAGCGGGACACCGCCGCCTACGCCGGCCTCTACATCGGCCCCGACGGTTTCGCCGGCCCGCCCCGCACCGGCGTCGGCCCCGACGAGATCCGTCCCAAGCTCGCGGCCGCCCGCCGCTACGCCGACACGACCGCCTGAGCGGGACGGTCCGGATCGAAGGCCGCCCGCGCGAGCCCCAGCCCCGTGCGGACGTGGGCGGCGCACCCGCCCACGTCCGCCGTGGGACGGGCCTTAGGCCGTGTCTTCGGCAGCGACCCCGTCGGCGGACTGATCCTGCTCGCCGCTCTGGCTGTCAGCGCTCTGGCTGTCCTTGTGCGCGCCGCGCATGGTGGGGAAAAGGACCACGTCGCGCAGGGTGGGGGCGTCGGTGAGCAGGGCGACGAAACGGTCGATGCCGAGGCCGAGGCCGGACATCGGCGGCATGCCGTACTCCATCGCCTCGATGAAGTCCTCTTCGAGCATCATCGTCTCGTCGTCGCCGGCCTCACGTAGCTCCGCCTGTTCCTCGAGGCGCAGCCGCTGTTCGGCGGGGTCGATGAGCTCCGAATAGGCCTTGACGATCTCCAGACCGTCCACGACGACCTGGAACATGTCGAGCACCGTGGGGTCGTCGTCGTTGCGCCGGGCCAGTGGGACGAGTTCCGCCGGATGGTGCAGCAGAAAACACGGCTGGATCAGATGAGGCCGGACGGTCTTCTTGTACAGCAGGTCGACGAGGCCGGCGTAGGACGGGGAGTCGCCGACGTCCAGGCCGAGCTCGGCCACCCGGGTACGCAGGGTCGGCAGATCACGTACGACGGTGAGGTCGATACCGGTGCGTCGCTCGACCTCGGTGCGATAGTCAAGTTCCGGCCAGTCCGCGCCGAAGTCGAGCTTGGTGCCCTCGTAGGTGACCGAGCGGGTACCCACCACGTCATCGAGGACGGCGAGGATCAGTTCTCGCACGAAGGTCATGTTGTCGCGGTAGTCCCAGTAGGCGGCGTACCACTCCAGCATCGTGAACTCCTGCAGGTGCGAGGAGTCCATGCCTTCGTTGCGGAAGTTGCGGCCGAGCTCGTACACCCGGTCGTACGCGCCGACGACAATGCGCTTGAGGAACGTCTCCGGCGAGATCCGCAGGTAGAAGTCCTCCCCGAGCGCGTTGTGCCGGGTGATGAACGGCCGGGCCGCGGCCCCCGACGCCGCTTCCTGCAGCATCGGCGTCTCGACCTCGAGGAAACCCGCCTCGTCGAGGTGGCGACGGATGCGGCTGATGATCCGGGTTCGGGTCTGGAACCGCGCCCGCGCGTCGGGGTTGACCAGCAGGTCCAGATAGCGGCGTCGGTAGCGGGCCTCGACGTTCGACAGACCCTGCCACTTGTCCGGCAGCGCGCGGACGGTGCGGTTGAGCACCTCCAGCTCGGCGATGCCGACGGTCCGCTCACCGCGACGGGTGGTGTACATGGCGCCGGCGACCCCGATGAAGTCGCCGATCTTGACCGACCGGGACCATTCCTTGATGGTTTCGGCACCAAGGTCGGTCTTGGACAGCGACACCTGCACACGACCACTGCGGTCCTGGATGTGCCCGAAGATGAGCCCGCCCATCCGCCGCCACAGCACCACCCGGCCGGCCAGCCGCACCGGTGTCCCATCCGGCGCCGCGGCCGCGTCGACCGCCACCGTGTCGACGCGGTATCCGGCCCGCGGCCCGGCCAGCTCTCGCGCCTGTGGCTGCTCGCTCACCATCAACTCACCCTCATGGCCGCTTCCGTGACCGCTTCAGCGTATCGGCTGCCGGCGACGGTCCCGGCAGCCCGAGGGGCGAGGCCAGGCCGCGGGGACCACCGCGGACCGGGCCGCACCCGGTCCGGTCCGCGGCCGCCGCGTCACCGCGGGGCGTAGTGGGTGAAGAAGATGTCGGCGATCGTGGCCCATCGGCCGCTGGTGAGTTCGGCTTTGGGCGGCATCTCGAGGTCCTCCATGAACGCCCGGATCTCGTAGACGGCGAGTCGGTCGTCGGCGGCCGAGCCGGTGTCCGTCGGGAAGGCGCCCATGCCGTAGTAGTCCGCCTTGTTCTCGACTTTCGGGTCGGGGAAGTCTGCGAGATAACGCGGGTCACGGCCGCGGTGACCGGGCGGTGGGGAGGCGGCGTCCTTGGCGATGTTGCGGCGGGCCTCGTCACCGTGCAGGACCGACGTCCACCACTGGCGGATGGACGGGCCGTGGGCGACGAGGCTCCACGTCGCCGGATGGTCGGCGATGATCCCGCGCGGCAGCCATTCCGTCCGGTTTGTCAGGGGCGTGCCGGTCCGCGCGGACACGTCGGTGGCCTGCGGGTCGGCGCGGTAGGGCAGCGGAAAGACGTACCGGTGGTCGGGTCCGCCGTAATCCTGCGGCCAGATCGCCGCGGTGATGTCGAGGGCGGCGAGCAGATCACGGTCGAACCGCGGCAGGGCCTGGTACATGGAGTGGAAGTCGGTCCGGTGCAGGGCCAGGAACGCGGATTTCGGTGAGTCGGCGTTGACCAGGACGAGGGTTTTCTCCGGCACCTTCTCGGCCGGCAGTTTCAACGCCACGGCGTGGACGTCCTGGGTGAAGGCGGTGTCGGTGAAGTCGAAGATCTTGTTGGTGACGTCGGGCATCGTCGGTTTCACCGGGTCGACGAACCGGGACAATGGCACGGCGGTCGCCGAGAACAGGAACATCTGGCAGGCCCACAGAAATCCGCGCGCCTTGGGGGACGGCCCGGATGGCCATTCCAACAGCTTTGACCAGGTGCCGAGATCGTCGATGTCGCTGGCGTGCCGGGTACGGTTCAGAACGGTGTGGAAGAACGTCGGCAGTGTCGCGAGTGGAATGCCGACGGTGGCCTGGGCCTGAGCGCCGAAGGTCGGGTCGGTGATGCGCAGGGTGCCGCTGCGCAGCCAGGTGCCGCCCTCGAACTCGGTGTTCTGGTCGAAGGTGATGTCGCGCTGGCCGCCTTCGGCGAGCTTCGCGGCGATCCGGGCGGCGACGGTGAGCGCGGCGCGCGCCGACCGCTCGTCCGCGAACGGCTTCGTCACGAACTCCAGCTCCGAGGTGGCGCCGAGCAGATGTGTCTCGTCGCCTTCGAGGGTCAGGCCGACCGGATGGCGGTAGACGACCTCCCGCTCGCCGATGTCGGCAACCCCTGACCTCGACACGAAGACGTTCTGCGTCTGCAGCTCGAACCCGAACAAGAACCGACTCCCCCCGCCCGCGGCCGCACGGCCACGTGGCGTGGCCCACAGTAGGGCGAACGTCGTCCGCCGGCGCACCGTACGTGAGATGCCCCACCGGGGCATCACCGACCGGTCGAAGGAATCTCGCACCGAACCTCGGTAGCGTCACATGAACCCGCAACCCAGCGCCCGTCGGTGGCGCAGTGGAGGTCTGACCATGCCCGCCGAGGCTCCCCCGCCTGCCGATCTCGCCGCGACCAGTCGCATCCCCACGCCCACGACGCCCGCCGACGCCGACGCCGTCGCGGACGGGGTGGCGGAAGCGGGCCGGGCCGCCAGGGACGAGCCGTGGGTGTCGACGGACCACTTCGCCGCGAACCTCGCGGCCAGTGAGCTGCTGATCTCCGCGCGCCGCTGCCTGGCGATCGCGCCGCTGACCGGCGCGGTCCGCTCCCGGGCCGGCTTCGCCTCCACGGCGGCCATCCTGCAGCTGGTCGACGTCAGCACCTCGCACCCCACGATGATCGCTGTCCGGCCGGACTGGACCGCCACGCAGGACATCTCGGTGTACGGCGGAGGCCGGATCATGGACGGCCCGGTCGTCGTGGACAGCCGGCTTGTCCGGGCCGGCAAGAAGGTCGCCGTCGCGGAGTCCGACATCTACGACGCGCACGGTGTGGACGATCCGCACGAACTGCACCGGATGCTCGGCGACGCCACCCCGGCCGGCCGGCCGGGCGCCGACGTCGAGGGCCTGACCAGAGCGGGTCGGGCGCTGGTGACGTTCGCTCGCCTCCCCCGGATCTCCGCCCCCGGCATGGACGACTACGACCCCGGCAAGTGGGTCGGCACGATCCGATCCTCCGACCACGTCGTCGAGCGGCCGGCGGACCACATCCAGGACGCCCTGGGTGCGCAGCTGCTGGACGCCGCCACCGGGCAGTTCGAGCTGCACCGCACCCCCTACGTCACCAACAGCATCGGGACGATCCTTGGCGGGGCGCAGGCCGCGCTGGTCGAAGCCGCCGCCGAGGCGATGTGCCCCGGCGCCGTGGCCATCGACCTGCAGATGCACTTCCTCGCGCAGCTACGGTCCGGCCCGGCCCGCACGGTCGGACAGATCCTGCGCGACTCCGGCGATCACTGGGTGGTGTCGGTGACGGTAGTCGACGCCGGCGCCGACGATCTGCTCCTCACCCTGGCCACGGTCACCCTGCAGCGCACCTCGACCGACCTGGGCTAGCCGTTCGTTCGTGGCTCAGCGCTGTCGCCGCACCCGCCAGCGATCCCGCGGAGCGGACAAAAATGCAAGACTGTCCTACCGCGACACCATGTGGCATCTTCGTCTCGACACCTGTAGGGCAGATGTCTCCGACGGTCCCGCGAGTCGGCGACTCACAGTAGCCGCCCGAGACGCGCGTGCGAACCGAAAGAGGCAGGATGACCACCGTGGAGCCCGAGGAAAGCGATCTTCTGTCGGCGTTCCGCCTGATCGACGAGCAGCTGGCCGCGGCCCCGCAGGCGGGGAACCTCGTCGTTTTCCGGGAACGTCTGATCGCCGAGCTCGTCGGGGACGCCGACCGGGTCGCCGCGACGCTGGCGCCCGACTTCTCCCTCGTCACCCACGTCGGCGGAAAGACCCTGACCAGCGGACGCGACCAGTTGGTCGCCAGCATCCAACGGCTCGGGGCCGCTCCCGGCGGCGCACTCATGTGGCTGCGCCTCGAGTCCCTGGTGGCCGACCGCACCACCGTCGCCGGCCACGGCTTTCTGGTCACGCTCACCGCGGCGCCCTCCGGTGGCCTGCGCCGCACCGTGGGGCCGCTCGCCTTCTTCGTCACGAGTGACGGGCCCCTGATCACGTCGGAATCGCTCTATCTGGATCCACCGGCGGACGAGACGACCGTGCTGCCCGACGCCACCCTGGCCGACCGCCAGCGCTGCCTCGACCTCGTCGGTGGCCTGCCCCAGCCCACCCGCTGACCCGGCCACGCCACCCAGCCCATCCGGCTCACCCAGCCCATCCGGCTCATCCTCACGAACCAGGGACGACGAAACGTGGATCTCACTGGAGCATCGGCAGTCGTGACCGGCGCGGCCGGCGGACTGGGTGGCGCTACCGCCCGCCATCTCGTCGGGCTCGGCGTCGCGGTCGTCATCTTCGATCGCGACGCCGAACGGGCGAAGGCGACGGCGGCCGACCTCGGGCCGGCCGCGACCGCTGTCGCCGGCGATGTCACCGACGCGAACGACGTCCAGGCGGCCGTGGACGCGGCCCGCGCCGCCGGCACCCTGTCGATCGTGGCCAACGTGGCCGGTGGGGGCAGCCGGCCGACCCGCACGGTCAGTCGGGACGGCACGCCCCACGACCTGGAGACCTTCCAGCGCATCATCGCGATCAACACCGTCGGCACCTTCAACGTCACCCGGCTCGCCGCCGCCGCGATGGCCACCAACACCCCCGACGAGGACGGCCAGCGCGGCGTGGTGATCAACACTGGCTCACTCGCGGGCTTCGAGGGACAGGCCGGGCAGGTCGCCTATGCCGCGGCGAAGGCTGCCATCCTCGGCATGTCGCTGCCGCTGGCCCGTGACCTCGCCCCGGTGGGCATCCGGGTGTGCGCGATCGCGCCCGGCACGATGGGCACCGAGCTGATGCTGAACGCCCGCCAGGAGTTGCAGGACAAGCTGACCAGCAGCATCGTTTTTCCGCACCGCATGGGACGGCCGGAGGAGTTCGCGCGTCTCGTCGAGGCGATCGTGCGCAATCCGTATCTCAACGGCGAGAACATCCGCCTCGACGCCGCGCAGCGTCTCCCGGCCAAGTAGGTCGCCGCCCGCGGTCGTACACCACCGGCGGTCGCGGGCCGACATCGGTCGTTGCCGGTCGTTGCCGGTCGCCGGCGGATCGCGGCCCACGGCGTGCTTCGGCGGCCGGACATGAATGCCATGCGACAACGATCAGGGGGTTTCCCGGTGACAGATGGTCCGCATACTGATTTCGCTGACCTTTACCGCGGTTCGTACTTTCCCGACCTCCTGCTCGCCGCGTTGCGTCGTGACCCCGCACGCCCGGCCATCTACCTCGGCGAGGAGATTCTCACCCTCGGCCAGCTCGCCGAACGGATCAGCCAGTACGCCCAGGCGTACGCGGCCCGCGGGGTGGGTGCGGGCAGTGGCGTGGCGGTGTTGTCCACCAACCGGCCCGAGGTGCTCTACGCCATGGGTGCCTACCTGATGAACGGCGCCCGTAACACCCCGCTGCATCCGCTGGGTTCCCTCGACGACCACGCCTATGTCCTGCGCGACGCCGAGATCGAGACGCTCGTGTTCGACCCGAGCTTCGCGCCGCGGGCCGCCGCGCTGCGTGAGCAGGTGCCGGGCCTCAAGCGGCTGCTGTCGTTCGGTCCGTCCGAGGTGGGTGAGGACCTGGTGGCGCTGGCCGCGACGTTCGCACCCGCCCCCCTGGTCGCCCCGGCCGTCGACCCCGAGTCGATCTCGGCGTTGGCCTACACCGGCGGGACCACCGGCCAGCCCAAGGGTGTGATGGCCACCTACCGGGGCAGCGCGGCGATGGCGCACATCCTCATCTCCGAATGGCAGTGGCCGGCGGACCTGCGTCATCTCGTCTGCACGCCGTTGAGCCACGCCGGCTCCAGCTTCATCATCCCGGTGTTGCACCGGGGCGGTTCCGTCGTGGTCCTGCCGAAGTTCGACGCCGGCGCGGTACTCGCCGCGATCGAGCGGTACCGCATCACATCGTTGTTTCTCGTCCCGTCGATGATCTACGCACTGCTCGATCATCCGGCGTTCGCCGAGACGGATCTGTCCAGCCTGGAAACCGTGTTCTACGGCGCGTCGGCGATGTCGCCGGCCCGGCTGCGTGAGGCCATCGGAAAACTGGGCCCGATCTTCTTCCAGTTCTACGGTCAGACCGAGGCGCCGCAGACCCTGTTCGTGCTGCGCAAGGAGGAGCACGACCCGGACAGTCCGGCCCGGCTGGCCAGTTGCGGTCGACCGGTGCCGTGGGTGCACATCGCCCTGCTCGACGAGGCCGGCGATCCCGTCCCGCCGGGCGAGCCGGGTGAGATCTGCGTCCGTGGCCCGTTGGTGATGAAGGGCTACTGGAACAAGCCGGAGGCGACCGCCGAGGTGTTCGCGGGCGGTTGGCTGCACACCGGTGATGTCGCCCGGCAGGACCCGGACGGTTTCTACACGATCGTCGATCGCCGCAAGGACATGATTGTCAGCGGCGGCTTCAACGTGTTCCCCCGCGAGATCGAGGATGTGCTGTCCGAGCATCCGGGGGTCGCCGCGTCCGCGGTGATCGGTGTTCCCGACCCGAAGTGGGGCGAGGCCGTGACCGCCGTCGTCGTGCGCCGTCCGGGCGTCGAGGTCTCCGTCGAGGAGTTGCGGGCGCTGGTCAAGGAGCGCAAGGGCCCGCACTACTCGCCCAAGACCATCGAGTTCACCGACGCCGTGCCGCTGACCGCCGTCGGCAAGCCCGACAAGAAAGCGCTGCGGGCCCGCTACTGGTCCGGCTCCGCCCGCCAGATCGGCTGATCATCCCCCTCCACGCGGGTGCCGTCGCCCAGGAGACCGCCCTGACCGAGGCGACCCTCGCCGCCTTCGACCTCGACTGACCGCCGAGGTCACCAGGCTGGCCGGGCCCCTCGGAGGTGGTATCGGTGCCCCGGAGCGGCGTCGGGCGGGCTATACAGTGACTGGCACTCAGCGAGGTCGAGTGCCAGTCCGGGATTGCCCCTGAGAGGACCCAGCACGTATGGCAAAGATGATCGCGTTCGACGAGGAAGCCCGACGGGGCCTGGAGCGCGGCGTGAACCGGCTGGCCGACGCGGTGAAGGTCACGCTCGGTCCCAAGGGTCGCAACGTGGTCCTCGCGAACAAGTTCGGCGCCCCGACCGTGACCAACGACGGTGTGAGCATCGCCCGTGAGGTCGAGCTCGAGGACGCCTACGAGCGCATCGGCGCGGAGCTCGTCAAGGAGGTCGCGAAGAAGACCAACGACGTCGCGGGTGACGGCACCACCACCGCGACGATCCTGGCCCAGGCGCTGGTCCGGGAGGGTCTGCGCAACGTGGCCGCCGGCGCGGGCCCGCTCGGCCTGAAGAAGGGCATCGAGGCCGCGGTCGCCAGCGTGGTCGCCGAACTCCTGCGGACCGCCCGGGAGGTGGAGACCAAGGCGCAGATCGCCTCCACCGCCTCCATCTCCGCCGGTGACCCGGCGATCGGCGCCCTCATCGCCGAGGCGCTGGACAAGGTTGGCAAGGAAGGCGTCATCACCGTCGAGGAGAGCAACACCTTCGGTCTCGAGCTCGAGCTCACCGAGGGCATGCGCTTCGACAAGGGCTACATCTCGCCGTACTTCGTCACCGACACCGACCGGCAGGAGGCCGTCCTCGACGACCCGTACCTGCTGATCCTCAACAGTAAGATCTCGGCGGTCAAGGACGTTCTCCCGCTGCTGGAGAAGGTCATGCAGACCTCGAAGCCGCTGCTCATCCTCTGCGAGGACGTCGAGGGCGAGGCGCTGGCCACCCTGGTCGTCAACAAGATCCGCGGCACCTTCAGGAGCGTCGCGGTCAAGGCGCCGGGTTTCGGTGACCGCCGCAAGGCCCAGCTGGAGGACATCGCGATCCTCACCGGCGGCCAGGTCATCTCCGCGGACATCGGCCTCACCCTGGAAAGCACCACGCTGGACCTGCTCGGCCGGGCCCGTCGGGTCGTCATCACCGCCGACGAGACCACCATCGTGGACGGTCTCGGCTCCGCCGAGCAGATCGAGGCCCGGATCAGCCAGCTTCGGAACGAGATCGAGTCGGCCGACACCGACTACGACCGGGAGAAGAGCCAGGAGCGCCTCGCGAAGCTCGCCGGTGGTGTCGCCGTGATCAAGGTCGGCGCGGCCACCGAGGTCGAGCTCAAGGAGAAGAAGCACCGCATCGAGGACGCGGTCTCCAACGCCAAGGCCGCCGTCGAGGAGGGCATCGTCGCCGGTGGTGGCGTCGCCCTGCTCCAGGCGTCCGGCCCGGCGTTCGAGCAGCTCGCGCTCACCGGGGACGAGGCCACCGGGGCGGCCATCGTCCGCGTCGCCCTGGCCGCGCCGATCAGGCAGATCGCCTACAACAGCGGTCTCGAGGGCGGCGTCGTGGTCGAGAAGGTCCGCAACCTGCCCACCGGCCACGGCCTCAACGCCGCCACCGGGCAGTACGTCGACCTGATCGCCGCCGGCATCATCGACCCCGTCAAGGTCACCCGCTCGGCGCTGCAGAACGCCGCGTCCATCGCCGCGCTGCTGCTGACCACCGAAGCCGTCGTGGCCAACGCCCCCGAGGACGTGGCCGCCGACGCCGCCGGGGTCGACGCCGCCATGCGCCAGCAGGGTTTCTGAGCCCGACCGGGTCTCCTGATCAGCCCTCGGGCCGGACCGCCGACAGCCGCACTCCGTGGCCGGCCGGCGGTTCGGCCCGCTGCGTCTGCCCATCAGCGGGCGGCCGGGATTGCCCGGTATGCGAGTGTGGCAGGGCCGTCGGGAACCGCACCGGCGGCGTGCGCTCGTCGATCTCCGCCAGCACCTCGGAGATCGGCCGATAGAC
>NZ_JALKFW010000170.1:0-33770 GCF_023243055.1 Frankia sp. AgPm24
GCCCGGCGTGGTGAAAGCGGGGCAGCACCGGGACCCAGCCGATCGAAGGCGCGGTGACCCGGCGGCGCCGCGCCCCCGCGGGCCGGCCCCGCGGCACCGCGGGGGCGCGCTGGCCGTGCGGCCGGTGCCGGGCCGCGCGACCGGACCGGTGCGTACGGCGGCCGGTGCCCAGGCGCGGACCAGCGTCTGCGCGCCGGGCCGGCCCGCCAGCGCCCGCAGGTCCAGGCGGGCCGGGATGACCAGCGACTCGCCGGCGCCCAGCGCGGCGTCGAGCAGTCCCAGCGCGTCCTCGGTGGCCAGCGGCAGAACACCGGAACGTGCCAGCCGGTGCAGCTGGGCGTCGTCGAGGCCACCGGCCATTCCGGCGCTGTCCGCCCACAGACCCCAGGCCAGCGAGACCGCCGGGAGGCCCCGGCTGCGCCGGTGGGCCGCAAGGGCGTCCAGGAAGGTGTTGGCCGCCGCGTAGTTCGCCTGCCCCGGATTCCCGAGGACACCTGCGATCGACGAGAACACCGCGAACAGAGACAGGTCGCGGTCGGCGGTCACGGTGTGCAGCGCCCACGCCGCATCCACCTTGGGTCGCAGCACCGCGTCGAGCCGTTCGGGGGACAGGGCCGTGACCATCCCGTCGTCGAGGACACCCGCGACGTGCACGACGCCGGTGAGTGGACGGTCCGCGGGCAGTCCGTCCACCAACGCGGCGAGGGCGTCGTCATCCGCCACGTCGAGTGCCGCGAAGGTGACCTCGGCGCCGCGGTCGGCGAGGTCCGTTCGCAGTGCCTCGGCTCCCGCGGCCTGCTCGCCCCGCCGGCTGACCAACAACAGGTGGCGGACGCCGTGCTCGGTCACCAGATGGCGGGCCACCGGGCCACCGAGCGCCCCGGTGGCCCCGGTGACCAGGACGGTCCCGGTGGTGATCGCCCCGGGGGTGACGGCGTGCGGCTGTGCTGGCGGGCGGTCGCGGGCCAGCCGTGGCACCAGGACAGTCCCGTCCCGCAGGGCGAGCTGCGGCTCGTCCAGGGCCAGCGCGCCGGCCAGCCTCGCGGCGAGCACGGCCGGCGCGGGCGGTGCGCCGTGATCGTCCAGATCCAGCAGGACGAAGCGGCCGGGATGCTCCGCCTGTGCGGTCCGCACCAGCCCCCACACCGTGCTCGCGGACGGATCACGGACGTCGTCCGGTCCGGTCACCGCGACCGCCCCCCGGGTGGCGAGAACGAGCCGCGCACCGTCGAAGCGTTCCTCGACCAGCCACCGTTGGACGAGATCCAACGCGCGGCGGGCCTGCGCATGTGCGACCGCCACGACCGGTACGTCCACCGCGGCGGGTTCGCCGACCCCGGGCGCCGGGCCGCCTGTACCGGCCGGGTTGGCGAGGACGACCAGCGCGGTTGGCTGGCCGGCGACACCTGCGGGTTCACCCACGGTGTCCAGATCGCAGTGATAGTCGGCTCCAGGCAGGTCGAGAGGGGCGGCGCCCAGCACCGTCCACCGCACGGGTGGTTCGACCGAGGCGACCGGCAGCGGGTCCCAGCGAAGCGTGTAGAGCGGCGGGCCACCGGCGTCGAGCTGGTCGGCCGTCGTCTCCCGGACGCGCAGTGAACTCACCTCGGCCACCAACGCGCCGGTCGGGTCGGTGACCACGATCCGCAGGGTGTCGCCGCCGCCGTTGCTGATGGCTGCTCCGTTGTCGGAGGCCAGGGTGGTGAGCCTGGCTCGCAACGTCGTGGCCGTGGTCGGCGCCAGCGTCACTCCGTTCCAGGCGAACGGCAGTCGCAGGTGCCCGGGTCGAGACCGGACGTCGGCCAGCAGCACGTGTAGCACGGCGTCGAGCAGCGCGGGGTGGACGGCGAAACCGTCCGGATGCACGGTGGTCGGGTCGAGGGAGATCTCGACGAACCGGTCCGGCCCGGAACGCCAGGCGGCGGTGAGGCCCTGGAAGGTCGGTCCGTAACCGTGCCCCCGGGCCGCGAGGTCCGGATAGAGGCCGGCAAGGTCGAGCGGCTCCGCGTCCGCGGGCAGGTCGACAGCGGACGGGACGGGGCTGACCCCGGACGTTTCGTCGCCGGTCGGCCTGGACCCGAGGACCCCGGTGGCATGCAGTCGCCAGGAGCCTTCCGCCACACCGCCGTCGTGGGTGTGCACGGTGACAGTCCGGCGGCCGGTGCCGTCGTCGGCGCTGACCGCGACCCGCAACGGAACGGGTGCCTCCCCGGCCAGGACCACCGGTTCCGCCAGTACCAGCTCCTCAAGGTGGTCGAGGCCGGTGCGACTGCCGGTGTACAGGACGAGTTCCACCAGGGCGGTGCCGGGTAGTACGACCACACCGGCCAGGGTGTGGTCCGCCAGCCAGCTCTGCTCCTGGGGGGACAGCGTGCCGGTGAAGACCACCCCGCCGCTGTCGGGCAGGTCGATCTCGGCGGACAGCAGTGGATGTGCGGCCGCCCGCTGGCCGGCGGCGTCGACGTCGGTCAGCGGACGGACCGGGTCCAGCCAGTATCGGCGTCGCTGGAACGGATAGGTCGGTAGCGCTGGCCGTTGCGCGTGGGCGGCGGTGAACACCGCGGGCCAGTTGACGGAGGCGCCGTATGCGTACGACTCGGCGATGGCGGTGGCCAGCGCGCGTGGCTCCGAGCGGTCGCGCCGCTGCACCGCGATGAGCGCGGGAGCCGTGGCCGAACCAGGCCCGACACCCGCCGCGGTGCTGACCCCGGACTCTCCGTTGGCCCGGGCCGGGTCGTCCGCGGTAAGGACGGCGTCCGCCATCGGGGTGAGCACGGCGTCTGGACCCAGCTCCAGAAAGCGCATGACGCCCCGGGCTCGCAACGCGCGAACCGCGTCGGCGAATCGGACGGCGTGGCGCGCGTGCCGAACCCAGTACTCGGGCGAGCGCAGATCGGTTCCGGTAGCGGACGCTCCGGTGACGGTGGAGACGACCGGGATCCGCGGCTCGTGGTAGGTGAGCCCGGCCGCGATCCGGCCGAACTCGGCCAGCATCGGCTCCATCAGAGGCGAGTGGAAGGCGTGGCTCACGCGCAGCCGCCGCGTCCGCACGCCACGTGCCGCGAAGGCCGCGGTCACGGCCTCGACCGCCGGGCGGGCGCCGGAGACGACCGTGGCGGTCGGGCCGTTGACCGCGGCGATCCCGATGTGCTCGCTGACCCCGTCGAGACCTGCGAGCACGTCCAGTACCTGCTCCTCGGACGCCTCAAGGGCCAGCATCGTGCCCCCCGGGGCGAGCCGGCTCATCAGCTGGCCGCGTGCGGCCACCAGGGCGCAGGCGTCGGCGAGCGTGAGGACACCGGCGACATGGGCCGCGGCGATCTCCCCCACCGAGTGGCCGGCGAGCTGGTCCGGTGTCAGGCCGAAGGAGCTCAGCAGCCGGTGTAGCGCCACTTCGAAGGCGAACAGGGCCGGCTGGGCGAACGCGGTGTCGTCCAGCGCCGCGGCGGCCTGGTCCGTCGGCCCGCTGTCGCCGGGGGCGAACACGACGTCGGTCAGATGTCGGCCGAGGTGCGCACTGAGCAGGTCGGCGGCCTCGTCCCAGGCGGCGGCGAAGACCGGGTGGTGGCGGTGCAGCTGGCGGCCCATGCCAAGACGCTGGCTGCCCTGTCCGGAGAAGAGGAAAGCCGTGCGTCCCGGCGCCGCGGCGACCGCGCGGACGATACTCGGATGGGGCTGATCGGCGGCGAGTGCGGCGAGTGCGGCGAGCGCCTCCGCCCGGTCGGCGGCGACGACAACCGCCCGGTGGGTGAGTCTCGCCCGGCCGGTCGCCAGCGCCAGACCCACCTCGTGCAGGCCGGCGTCGGGGTGCTGGGCCAGGAAGGCGGTGAGCTGGTCGGCCTGGGCGCGGACCGCTGGCGCCGTCGCGCCGGAGAGCACCCATGGTACCGGGACCAGGCTTGCCTCATCGGTCGGGACGGAGTGGGCAGCGCCGGTGTTCGGGCCGTGACCGGCGGCCGGGGGCTGCTCGAGGATGACGTGGGCGTTGGTCCCGCTGATCCCGAAGGAGGAGACGGCGGCACGGCGGGGGCGGCCGGTGGCGGGCCAGGCGGTCGTCTCGGTCGTCAGGGTGACGGTGCCCGGGCTCCAGTCGACATGCGGCGTCGGGGTGGCCGCATGCAGGGTCGCCGGCAGAACGCCGGTGCGAAGCGCGAGAATCATCTTGATGATTCCGGCGGCACCGGCGGCGGCCTGGGTGTGCCCGATGTTGGACTTCAACGACCCGAGCTGGAGGGGATACCGGCGTGCCTGGCCGTAGGTCGCCAGCAACGCGTGGGCCTCGATGGGGTCACCGAGGGTGGTGCCGGTGCCATGGGCCTCGACGACGTCCACGTCGGCGGAGGTAAGCCCCGCGCTGGCCAGGGCCGCCCGGATGACGCGCTGCTGGGCGGGGCCGTTGGGCGCGGTCAGCCCGTTGGACGCCCCGTCGGAGTTGACAGCGCTGCCCCGGACGACGGCCAGAACCCGATGGCCGTGGCGGCGGGCGTCGGCGAGTCGCTCCAACAGCAGGACACCGGCCCCCTCGGCCCAGGCGGTTCCATCCGCGTCGGCGGAGAACGGCTTGCAGCGGCCGTCGGGCGCCAGTCCGCGCTGTCGGCTGAACTCGACGAACGTCGCCGGGCTCGCCATCACGGTGGCGCCGCCGGCGAGTGCGAGCGTGCACTCGCCGGAGCGCAGGGCCTGCGCGGCGAGGTGGAGCGCGACGAGCGAGGAGGAGCAGGCGGTGTCAACGGTCACGGCGGGCCCCTCCAGCCCGAGGGTGTAGGCGATCCGGCCCGAGGCGACGCTGCCCGCGCTCCCGCTGACCAGATAACCCTCGAACCCCGCTGGCGCGGTCGCCGACTGGTGCAGCCGGGCCCCGTAGTCGTCGTACATGACACCGGCGAAGACGCCGGTGGAGGTGCCGGCGAGGCTGGTGGGGTCGATCCCGGCCGCTTCGAGCGCCTCCCACGCCGCCTCGAGCAGAATGCGCTGTTGGGGGTCGATGGCCAGCGCCTCCCGGGGGGAGATCCCGAAGAACTCGGGGTCGAAGTCGCCGGCGTCGTGCAGGAAGCCGCCATGCCGGGTGTAGCTGGTCCCGGGATGGTCCGGATCCGGATGGTAGAGGCGGTCCAGGTCCCAGCCGCGGTCGGTGGGGAAACCGGTCACGGCGTCCGTGCCGTCGAGCAGCAGCCGCCACAGGTCGTCCGGACTGTGCACGCCGCCGGGAAGGCGGCAGGACATGCCGACGATCACGATCTGGTCGTCGTCGGATGTCCCCTGCGTGTCCGCGGCGATGCCCCGGCCGGACGGTCCTCCGGCCGCGGGAACCGGGCCGGAGCCGCCGGGCCTGCCCGCATCACTGGCGCCGGCCCCATCCGTGGCGAGCGCGACGAGCGTGGCGAAGTGATCGGTGAACAGATGGTCGGCGAGGGCGGTCGGGGTCGGATGGTCGAAGACCAAAGTGCTCGGCAGCGGGAGTCCGGTGGCCGCGATCAGCCGGTTACGCAGTTCGACCGCGGTGAGCGAGTCGAAACCGAGCTCGGTGAACGCACGAGCGGTGTCGAGCGTTTCGCCGGCCTGGTAGCCGAGCACCGTGGCGACGGTTCGCTGGACGAGGTCGGCGACGGCGTCGCGTCGTTCTACGTCGTTCGTCAGACCGGCGAGCTGCTGGGCCAGGCCACCGGCCTGTTCGCGCGGACGGGAGCCGGCGCTACCGGTGCGTCGCGGGCCGCTGGCCAGGTCACGCAGCGGCGGTGGAACCGACTCGGCCGGCCGACCGGCAAGCTCGATACGGGCTGCGACGACGACCGGGTGGTCTCCGCTGACTGCCGCGTCGAACAGACGCAGGCCCTCCTCGTCGTCCATGGGGACGATGCCCATGCGGGCCATGCGGGCGAGATCGGCGCGCGCCAGCTCGGCACCCAGGCCGGTTGTGCCACCCCACAGTCCCCAGGCCAGGGAGACCGCGGGCAGCCCGCGGGCATGGCGGTGCTGGGCCAGGGCGTCGAGGAAGGCGTTCGCGGCAGCGTAGTTCGCCTGCCCGGCCGTGCCGAGCGTCCCGGTCACCGAGGAAAACAGCACAAAGGAAGCGAGATCCAGGTCGGCGGTGAGCTCGTGCAGGTTCCAGGCCGCGTCCGACTTGGGCGCCAGTACGGCGTCCAGACGTTCCGGGGTGAGCGAGGTGACGATCCCGTCGTCAAGTACACCCGCCGCGTGCACGATGGCGGTCAGTGGGTGCTGCGGCGGCAGACTGGCGAGCAGCGCCCGCAGCGCGTCGCGGTCGGCCACGTCACAGGCGGCGAGGTCGACTTCGGCCCCGAGCGCGCGCAGCTCGGCGGCCAGTTCCGGCGCACCGGCGGCGGCCGGCCCGCGTCGGCTGACCAGCAGCAGCCGGCGGGCGCCGTGCGCGGTCACCAGCCGCCGGGCGACGAGCCCGCCGATCAGGCCGGTCGCACCGGTGACGAGAACCGTCCCGGTACCCACCGGTGTCGTGCTGCCGGCCGGCTCGCCGGCCGCGGTGTCGATGCCGGCGCCCGGCCGCGCTGCCGTCCGGACCAGCCTGGGTGTGAACCCGCCCGCCGCACGCAGCGCGAGCTGCGACTCGCCGGCTGGCAGCGCCGTGGGCGGGTCGGCGTCGGCCTCGACGTCGACGAGGATGAGCCGGTCGGGGTGCTCGGTCTGCGCGCTGCGGACGAGCCCCCAGACCGCCGCCGCGTCCGGCCGAGGCGCGCCGTCGTTGGCCGTCACAGCCACGGCGCCGTGTGTCACCACCACCAGCCGGTCGTCGGCGCTCGGCTGCGCGCTCAGCCAGTCCTGGACAGCGCGCAGAGCGGTGTGCGTGCGGTGCCGTGCCGCCGTCGCGGCGTCGGTGGTGTCGGTGCTCTCGAGGCCGAGATCGAGCACTGTCCAGTTCGCCGGGATGCCCACCGGGACGCCCGGAACCGGCGTCCAGTCCAGGACGAACAGTGAGTCGGTGTCCGCGGTGGCCGCGAACCGGCTGCGGCTGACGGTGGCGAGGGTGAGGGCGTCCACCGTCATGACCGGTGTCCCGTGGTCGTCGCTGATGGTCAACGCCACCGTGTCCGGTGCGGTGGGCACGATCCGTACCCGCGTGCCGGTCCTGGCACCGGTACGCAGCCGCACCCCCTCCCAGCGCCATGGCACCCGCAGCGTGTCAGCGGCGTTGGACGTATCGGGGACGGACCTGTCGGAAACGGGCGTGCCGGGGACGTGGGGGCCGGTCGCGTCCTCGCTGTGGGCTGCGGCGTCCCGGTGTGTCGTGGCGGTCTGGAGCGCGAGAGGATGCAGCGCCGCGTCGAGCAGCGCTGGGTGAATGCCGAAGTCCGTCTCGGGCGGGGACGGTGCCACCAGGCAGTGGCTGGTGGCACCGTCGCGCCACAGCCGCCGCAGGCCCTGAAAGGCCGGGCCGTAGTCATAGCCATGTGCGGCCATCAGGTCGTAGGCAGCGTCAAGGGGGATCTCCGTGGCGGTGGCCGGCGGCCACGCGGCGAGACCCTCCACGTTCGGCCCGCCGTCGCCGTCGCCGTCGCCGTCGCTGCCGGACGCGACGAGTGCTCCGACCGCGTGCCGGGTCCAGGTCGGCCGTTCGTCCGCGGGCAGGCTGGAGTGGATGGCGACCGGACGGCTGCCGTCCGAGTCCAGGACACCGACCGTCACCTGGATGTGGATCTCCGCCTGGTCGGGGAGCGGCAATGGACGGTCCAGGGTGAGCTCCCGGAGCGTGTCCGCGCCGACGTGCTTGGCGGCCCGCAGGGCCAGGTCGACCAGCGCGGCACCGGGCAGCACCGGTCGGCCGTCCACGGCATGGTCGCCCAGCCAGGGCAGGGCGGTGCGGGAGAGCACCCCGGTGAGCACCACTCCCGCGTCGTCCGGTAGCTCCACGACCGCGCCGAGCAGCGGGTGCCGGGTGGCGCGCAGGCCGAGCAGACCCGCCTGTGTCCTGGCCGGGGCGGCCTCGAGCCAGTAGCGGCCGCGTTGGAACGGGTAGGTCGGCAGCGCCAGGCGGCGGGCGGTGGGCAGGGTCCGCGCCCAGTCGAGCGTGCCGCCGTGGGCGTACAGGCGGGCCAGGGCGGCCAGCGCGGTCTCGGTCTCCGGGCGCCCCGCCCGCAGCATTGGGACAGGGACGCGGACCGGGGAACCTCCGAAGTCGTCCACCATGGCGGTGAGCACCGCGCCCGGGCCGACCTCCAGGAACCCGGAAACACCCTGGGATTCCAGGTACCGGACGGCGTCGAGGAAACGGACGGTGCCGCGGGCCTGGCCCGTCCAGTAGTCCGGTGAGCGCAGCAGCTCGGCGTCGGCCACGCGCCCGGTCGCGGTGGACACCAGTGGAATGCGCGGCGGGTGGAACGTCAACGAGGACGCCACGGCACGCAGCTCGTCGAGAACCACGTCCAGGTGCGGGGAGTGGAAGGCATGGCTGACCCGCAGCCTGCGGACGTGTCGGCCGCGGGCCCGCCAGCCCTCGGCGACCGCGACCGTCGCGGCAGCATCCCCGGAGATCACCACGGCTGTCGGGCCGTTCACCGCCGCGATCGAGACCGTTGCCTGCTGGCCGGCGAGCGAGTCGATCACCTCCTTCTCGGTGGCCGCCAGGGCGATCATCGCTCCGCCGGCGCCGGCGGCCTGCATGAGCCGCCCACGGTGGACGACCAACGTGGCGGCGTCCGCCAGGGACAGCACGCCGACCGCGTGCGCGGCGGTCAGTTCGCCGATCGAGTGGCCGGCAACGAAGTCGGGGACGAACCCGCGGTGCTCGGCCAGCCGGAACAGCGCGATCTGCAGAGCGAACAGCGCCGGCTGCGTCACCTCGGTCTGGTCCAGCAGCGCCGCGGTCGGGCTGCCGGGTGAGGCGAACAGCACGTCGAGCAGCGATCGTCCGACCAGGTTCGCGTCGGCCGGCGACGCGGCGAGCAGGGGGTCGAGCTGTGCGACGGCCTCCCGCAGCGCCGCGCGAAAGACCGGTTCGTCGCGGTAGAGCTCCTGACCAGCGCCGGCCCGCTGCGAACCCTGCCCGGAGAACAACACCGCGGTCCGGGCATGGCGGACCGTGGTCTCGATCGTCACCTGGGGGTGCTGTTCACCGCGCTCCAGGGCGGTCAGGCCGGTGAGCAGAGCAGGGATGTCCGGGCCGAGAACGACCGCGGTGCGGTCGAGTCGGGCGCGGGTCGTCGCGAGGGAGACGGCGATGTCGCGTGGGTCCAGATCGGGCTGCTCGCTGACGTGCTGGCGTAGCTGGCGGGCCTGGGCGCTGAGCGTGACGTCGTCGCGGGCCGAGACGACCCACACAGCCGGGGTGGTCGCGGGCGTCGTGGTCGCCGCCTTCCCGCCGGCGTCCGAACCGGCCGGGTCAGGGTCGGTCCGCTCCGGCGGCGCCTGTTCGAGGATCACGTGCGCGTTGGTGCCGCTGATGCCGAAGGACGACACCGCCGCCCGTCGTGGCCGTCCGCCCGGGTGCGACCAGGCAACAGGCTCGGTGAGCAGCCGTACGCCGCCCGAGGCCCAGTCGACGTGCTCGTTCGGCGTGTCAACGTGCAACGTGCGGGGCAGCTCGCCGTGCCGCATCGCCTCGATCATCTTGATGATGCCGCCGACGCCGGCCGCGGCCTGGGTGTGCCCGATGTTGGACTTCAGCGAACCCAGCCAGCAGGGGCTTTGTGCCGGCCGGTCCCGTCCGTAGGTGGCGAGCAGGGCCTGGGCCTCGATCGGGTCCCCGAGCGACGTCCCGGTGCCATGTCCCTCGACCGCGTCGACGTCGGCCGGAGTCAGACCCGCGCCCTCCAGCGCGGCCCGGATGACGCGTTCCTGGGCGGGACCGTTCGGTGCGGTCAGCCCGTTGCTGGCGCCGTCCGAGTTGACGGCCGAGCCGCGCAGCAGCGCGAGCACGGGATGGCCGTTGCGCCGGGCGTCCGAAAGGCGCTCGACGAGCAGCAGCCCGACACCCTCGCTCCATCCGGTGCCGTCGGCCGCGGTCGCGAACGATCGGCAGCGGCCGTCCGCGGACAGGCCACGCTGGCGGCTGAACTCGACGAAGGTCGACGGTCCGGCCATCACGGTGACCCCGCCGGCCAGTGCCAGATCGCACTCGCCGTTACGCAGCGCCGCCGCTGCCAGGTGCAGCGCCACCAGGGAGGACGAGCAGGCGGTGTCGACGGTGACCGCCGGTCCCTCCAGACCGTAGGTGTAGGCCAGACGGCCGGAGACCACACTGGAGGTGTTGCCGGTGAGCAGGAAGCCCTGGACGTCGTCCGGAACTGCTGGCAGCCGGGCGGCGTAGTCGTCGTACATGACGCCGGCGAAGACACCGGTGCGGGAGCCACGCAGGTCCGCGGGGTCGATACCGGCCCGTTCGAACGCCTCCCAGGCCACTTCCAGCAGCAGCCGCTGCTGCGGATCGGTGGCCAGCGCCTCCCGCGGCGAGATGCCGAAGAACTCGCGGTCGAACTGGTCGGCGTCGTGCAGGAAGCCGCCGTACCGGGTGTAGCTGGTGCCGGGATGGTCGGGATCGGGATGGTAGAGGGCCGCCAGATCCCAGCCCCGGTTGGTCGGAAAGCCGCTGACGGCATCGGTACCCGTGGCGACCAGGCGCCACAGGTCATCGGGGGAGCGGACGTCACCCGGGTACCGGCAGGCCAGCGCGACGATCGCGATCGGGTCGTCCGCCCCGGTCCGCGCTCGGGCGGTGCGCGCGCCACCCGGTGCCCGCTGGTGGGTTGCCCCGGCCGCGTTCGGGAGCAGGGTGTGCAGATAGTCGGCCAGGGTGCTGGCGGACGGGTGGTCGAACACCGCGGTCGCCGGTACCGGCAGACCGGTCACCCGGGCCAGGCGGTTGCGCAGCTCGACGCCGGCGAGAGAGTCGAACCCGAGATCGCGGAAGGACGCGTCGGGATCGAGCGCGGCATCCGGCGCATGCCCCAGCACCACGGCCGCGGTGGTGATGACAAGATCCAGGAAGGCCCGGGTTCGTTCGTGCGCGGGTCGGGCGAGAATGCCGGCGAGGCCGGCCGTGGGGGTGTCCGTGGTGTGTGTCGCCCGGGGACGGGGAGCGGCGGCCGTCACGAGGCCGCGCAGGACGGCGGCCGGTTCGCCGTCGATCACCCCTGGTGTGAGCCGGGCTGGCACGACCAGCGCGTCGCCGTGCGCCAGCGCCGCGTCGAACAGCTCGGTGCCCAGTTCGCCCGGGATCGGTGCGACGCCAGCCCGTCGCCACCGCGCCACGTCGGCGGCGGTGAGACCGGTGGCCATGCCCCCGGCGGCGCTGTCCCACAGGCCCCAGGCCAGCGCGACCGCGGGTCGCGCCGCCGCGCGCCGATGGGCCGCGAGTGCGTCCAGGAAGGTGTTGGCCGCGGCGTAGTTCGCCTGGCCGGCGGTCCCGATGAGCCCCGAGATCGAGGAGAACAGGACGAGGTCGGCGAGCGGGTACCCACGGGTGAGTTCGTGCAGGTTCCAGGCGGCGTCAAGCTTGGGGCGCAGCACGGCGTCAAGCTGGGCGGGACGCAGCGCGGTGAGGGTGGCGTCGTCGAGAACCCCGGCGGCATGGATCACCGCGGTGAGCGGACGGTCCGCGGGAACCGTGGCGAGCAGGGCTGCGAGCTGCTGGCGGTCGGCCGCGTCGACGGCGGCGACGGTGATCTGCGCACCCTGCCCGGCGAGCTCGGCGACCAGATCGTCCACGCCCGGGGTGTGCGGCCCGCGCCGGCTGGCCAACAGCAGCTGGCGGACACCGCGGGTGGCGACCACATGCCGGGCGAGCAGCGCGCCGAGACCGCTGGTCCCCCCGGTGATCAGGACCGTGCCGTCCGGATCCCAGCCGGTCGGTGGCCGGGACGCCCCCGACGCCGGGTCCGCCCGGACCAGACGCGGCACCAGCCACTGGCCGTCCCGCAGCGCGAGCTGGGGCTCGTCGCCGAGCGCACGCCCTGCCAGCCCTGCCAGCCCTGCCAGCTCTGCGGTCTGCGCTGACTCGTCCGGGTGGGAGGTAGCGATGTCGGCCTCGCCCACGTCGACGAGGACGAACTGGCCGGGATGTTCGGACTGCGCGACCCGGACCAGGCCCCACACCGGCGCGTTCACCAGGTCGAGCACGCCCTCGCCGGGGCGGGCGGCCACCGCACCGCGGGTCAGGAAGACCAGCCGGCGATCGGTGCCCAGGTTGGCGGCGAGCCAGTCCTGCACCAGTCGCAGGGCCCGTCGCGCGGCGCGCCTGGTCTGGCCCGGCAGGTCCGCCGACGCGTCCGGACCGGGTGCCAGCGGGGCCGGCTCGGACAACGGTGGGACGACGACCACGTCGGCCTCGGTGACCGTGGACGGCAAACCGTCGACGGGCAGGTGTTCGGTCAGGACAGCGACACGTGGTGTGGCCGCCCGCGCCTGCTGCGTCCCCGCTGGGGCCCAGGCCAGGGTGTGCAGCGCCGCGGTGACGTCGCCGAGGTGGCCGATTCTGCGTCTGTCGACCGGGCGCAGGACGAGCGAGTCGATCGAGCCGAGCCACGCACCGTCCTCGTCGGCCAGCAGCAGCGCGAAGGTGTCCGGTCCCACCCGGGTGGCGGTCACGCGCAGAGTCGTCGGCGCGGTGGGGTGCGCCGTGGCCGGGCTGGAGCCCGTCGGGCGCAGCGACACCCCGGTCCACATGAAGGGCAGGCTGATCCGGTGCGCTGCCACCGCCGCCGGGGCGACGGCCTGGACCAGTGGATGCAGCACGGCGTCCAGCAGAGCCGGATGCAGGGCGAACCCGCCGGAGCTCAGCGTCGGCAGGTCGGGCAGGCGGGTCTCGATGTGCAGTCGGTCTTCGTCGTGCCAGAGCCGGTACAGGCCGTGCAGGGCTGGCCCGTACTCGTAACCGAGTGCGGCGAGCTGCCGGTAGGCGTCGGTGAGCTCGACCGGTTCGGCGCCACGCGGCGGCCACTCCGCCGGATCCGGGTCGGCCGGACGCGTGGCAGCATCGAACGGGTCGGCGGCCAGGGTGCCCGAGGCGTGTTTCGTCCAGCCTGGGGCCGCGCCGTCGGTCGCCGCGTCGCCTGAACCCGGGTCGTCCGCTCGGGCATGAACGGTCAGCGCCCGCTGCCCGGACTCGTCCGGGCCACCCACGACGACCTGTATCTGTACCGAGCCCGTTCGGGGCACGGACAGCGCAGCCGTGAGTGTCAGTTCCGCGAGATGTGGCGTGCCGACCTGGCTACCAGCAGTGACTGCCAGTTCCAGGAAGGCGGTGCCGGGCAGCAGCACCCGTCCGTCGATGGTGTGATCGCTCAGCCAGGGATGCGCCGCCTGCGACAGCCGCCCGGTGAACACGACCGCATCGCCGTCGGCCAGTTCGACCCTGCTGTGGAGCAGCGGATGTCCCCACCGGTCGGGCCCGGCGGCGACCGCGCGTCCGGCGGTGAGCCAGTAGCGGCTGCGCTGGAAGGCGTAGGTCGGCAGGTCGACCCGGCGCGCGCCGGGATAGACGGCCTCCCAGCGCGGCGCCACGCTGTGCGCCCACAGGGTGCCCAGAGCCGCGGTGAGCGTGCCGGATTCGGGCCGGTCCGCCCGCAGCAGCGGCACCAGTACCGCGGAGGTGGTCGCGCTCGGCTCGTCGAGGGACTCGCGGGCCATCGCGGACAACGTGGCGTCCGGCCCCAGCTCGACGAAGGTGGTGACGCCACGGGCGGAGAGCGTGCGGATGCCGTCGTGGAAGCGCACGGTGCCGCGTAGCTGGCTGGTCCAGTAGTCGGGGGCGGCGAGCTGATCGGCCGTGGCGATCTCGCCGGTCACGGTCGAGACCAGCGGGATCCGTGGCGGCGCGAAGTTCAGACCCTGCGCGATCTCACGGAACTCGGCCAGGACGTCATCCATGTGCGGGGAGTGGAAGGCATGGCTGACCCGCAGCCGTCGGGTCCGCCTCCCCTGCTGCCGAAAGCGGTCGGCGACCCGTTCGGCCGCATCCGCGTCCCCGGAGATCACAACCGAGCGCGGTCCGTTCACCGCAGCCACGGCGAGCTGCCCGTCCTGCTCCGCCAGGCGTGCGTGCACCTCGTCCGGGTCGGCGGAAACCGCGATCATGGCCCCGCCGGGCCGGGCTGTCTGCATGAGCCGGCCGCGTGCCGCGACCAGCGCGGCCGCGTCGGGCAGGGAGAGCACTCCGGCGACGTGGGCCGCCGCCAGCTCACCGATGGAGTGGCCGACCAGGAAGTCGGGGACGATCCCGACCGAGGTGACGAGCCGGAACAGCGCCACCTCCAGCGCGAACAGTCCCGGTTGGGTGTAGACGGTGTGGTCGAGCAGCTCGGCCGTGGGGGAGCCGGGGGCGGCGGTGAGGACCTGGGCCAGCGGTCGGTCGAGCCCGGCCAGGTGCTGGTCGAGTTCGTGGATGACCTCGTCGTACGCTGCGGCGAACGCGGGCCACGTCTGGCGCAGCTGCGCTCCCATCCGGGCTCGCTGCCCGCCCTGCCCGCCGAACAGGAAGGCGGTCGGCACACCGCGACCGGCAGTGGACCGGGCATCGCCGCGGATGAGGGCCGCATGGTCCACGCCGCGGGCGAGTGCGTCCAGCCCGGCGAGCAGCTGCGCGGTGCTGCTCGCGGTCACCGCGGCCCGTCGTTCCAGGGCGGCTCGCCCGACCCCCAGCGAGAAACCGATGTCCTGGAGCCGGGCGCTGGCATCGGCCGGTGCTTCCGGGTCGGCCCCGGGCCGCCCACCGCCGGCTTCGGACACGGCCGTGTGCAGGCGGCGAGCCTGCGCCCGCAGCGCCGCGTCGCTGCGGGCGGACAGCGGCCACACCAGCGCCGGCTCCGCGGCCACCGGTGGTTCCTCCGCACCGGCCGGCGGCGAGGGAACCGCTTCGATGATCACATGGGCGTTGGTGCCGCTGATCCCGAAGGACGACACACCGGCGCGGCGCGGCCCGGCACCCGCCGGCCAGACGGTGGATCTGGTCAGCAGCTGCGCCTCTCCGGCCGACCAGTCGACGTGCGGGGAGGGCGCATCCACGTGCAGCGTGGCCGGCAGGACGCCGTGTCGCATGGCCAACACCATCTTGATCACGCCGCCGACACCGGCCGCCGCCTGGGTGTGGCCGATGTTCGACTTCAGGGAGCCCAGCAGAAGCGGCCCACGCGCACCGCGGTCCCGCCCGTAGGTGGCAAGGATCGCCTCGGCCTCGATCGGGTCGCCCAGGGCGGTTCCCGTTCCGTGCGCCTCGACGACGGCCACGTCCCGGGGGTGCAGGCCCGAACTCGCCAGCGCCGCGCGGATCACCCGCTCCTGCGACGATCCGTTGGGGGCGGTGAGCCCGTTACTCGCCCCGTCCTGGTTCACCGCCGAACCGCGTAGGACGGCGAGCACCGGATGCCCGCGACGACGGGCGTCCGAGAGCCGTTCCAGGAGCAGGAGGCCGACGCCCTCGGCCCAGGCGGTGCCGTCGGCCGCCGCGGCGAACGGCTTGCAACGGCCGTCCGGGGCCAGCCCGCGCTGTCGGCTGAACTCGACGAACATGCCCGGACTCGCCATCACGGTGACACCCCCGGCGAGAGCCAGCTCGCATTCGCGCAGGCGTAGCGCCTGGCCGGCCAGGTGCAGCGCGACAAGCGAGGACGAGCACGCCGTGTCGACGGTGACCGCCGGGCCCTCCAACCCCAGTGCGTATGCGACCCGGCCGGAGGCCACACTGGCGGCGCCCCCGGTGAGCAGGTATCCGTCGGCACCGTCGGCCGGCTCGTGCAGGCGCGGGCCGTAGTCCTGGGCTGAGCCGCCCACGAAGACCCCGGTGCGGGTTCCGCGCAGCGACTGCGGGTCGATGCCGGCCTGTTCCACCGCTTCCCACGACGTTTCCAGCAGAAGCCGTTGCTGGGGATCCATCGCCGCGGCCTCGCGTGGGCCGATGCCGAAGAAGGCGGCGTCGAACTCGCCGGCGTCGTGCAGGAACCCGCCGGTGCGCACGTAGGAGCTGCCTGGCCGGTCCGGGTCGGCGTCGAACAGGGTCTCGGTGTCCCAGCCGCGGTCGCTCGGGAACGCGGAGATGGCGTCCGTGCCGGAGATGACGAGCTGCCACAGCTGTGCCGGTGACATGACGCCGCCCGGGTACCGGCAGGCCATACCCACGATGGCGATCGGCTCGTCGAGACCAGCCGCCCTGCCGGGGACACCCGAGGTGTCCCCGTGTGGGTCCGTTCCGGCCGCGGGGCCGAGGGCGCCGACCGGTGCCAGCCCGGCAAGCAGATGTCCCGCCAGCGCCGCCGGTGTCGGATGGCTGAAAGTGACCCCGGTGGCCAGCCGCAGTCCGGTCGTCCGGCTCAGTCGATCGCGCAGCTCGACGACGCCCAACGAGTCGAAGCCGAGCTCGCGGAAGGTCCGTCGGGCATCGATCCCCTCGGTGCCGACGTGGCCCTGCACGATCGCGACCGTGGTCAGAACGAGATCCAGCAGCCGACGCTCACGTTCGGGCTTGGCCAGCCCGGTGAGGCTCTCGGCCCAGGCACTGGCACCGGCCCCACCCTGACCGGTGGGGCCGGAACCGACGGGGGCACGGTCGGTGTGCTTTTCGGTACCGTCCACGCGGCCGGTGTTCGTGTCGCCGGCCGTGTTCGTGTCCGTGGCGGGGAGCTGGGCGGGCGGCGCGGCATCGAGCCAGTACCGCCGGCGTTGGAACGGGTAGGTGGGCAGTGCGACGGTGCGGCCGGTGCGCCGGCCCAGGACCGCCGACCAGTCGACGTCGCCGCCGTGGGCGAACGCGCCGGCCACCGCGGCCATCACGGAGTCGACCTCCGGGCGGCCCCGGCGCAGGGCCGCCACCAGCACCGCCCCGTCGTCGGGCGACATCGGTGCACCGGCCGCGGTCGAGGGCGCCCCGCCACGTTCGGCCGACTCGCCCCGCAGCACGTCGCGGGCCAACGCGGTCAACACGGCACTGGGCCCGAGTTCGAGGTACGTCGTCGCGCCGAGGTCGGCGAGCGTGCGCACGCCCGCGCCGAACCGGACGGGCGCACGCACGTGCGTCACCCAGTGGTTGGCGTCGAACGACTCCGGTCCGGCCAGGCCACCGGTGAGATTGGAGATGACGGGCGTCGTCGCGGTCGAGTACGACAACCCCTGCGCGATCCGGCGGAACTGCGCCAGCATCGGTTCCATCCGCGGGCTGTGGAACGCGTGACTGACCGCGAGCCGCGAGGTACGCCGGCCCAACGCGCGAAAGTGCTCGGCCAGCGCCGTCACCTCGGCGTCGTCGCCGGACACCACCAGTGCCCGTGGCCCGTTGACGGCGCCGAGGTCGACCCGGTCCGACAGCAGCGGGTGGACCTCCTCCTCCGTG
Organism: Frankia sp. AgPm24; assembly: GCF_023243055.1. Lineage (NCBI taxonomy): Bacteria > Bacillati > Actinomycetota > Actinomycetes > Frankiales > Frankiaceae > Frankia > Frankia sp. AgPm24. The sequence goes on from NZ_JALKFW010000170.1 coordinate 17,288, forward strand.
GCCTCCAGCGCGGCCATCGCACCGCCCGCCGGCAACGCCTGCATCAGGTTGCCCCGGGCGGCCACCAGCGCCGCGGCATCGCGCAGTGAGAGCGCGCCCGCGACATGCGCGGCGGCCAGCTCCCCCACGGAATGCCCGAGCAGTAGATCGGGACGCACCCCCCAGTGCTCCAGCAGGCGGTACAACGCCACCTCGAGGGCGAACAGCGCTGGTTGCGTGTAGCCGGTGCGGTCGAGCAGGTCGGGCGGCCCCTCGAAGGCCAGGGTGCGCAGTGGGCGGTCCAGATGGGGATCCAGCTGCCCACAGGCCTCGTCGAAGGCGTCGGCGAAGGTCGGGAAGGCGGCGTGGAGCTCACGGCCGGCGCCGACCCGCTGGCTGCCCTGACCGGAGAACAGAACTGCCAGCCGGCCCCTTCCGCCGTCCGGCGCGCGACGCGCGGTGCCGCGTACGACGTTCGCCGCATCCTGGTCCGCCGCCAGGGCAGCCAGGCCCCCCCTCAGCTCGTCGGCGTCGCGGCCCAGCACGATCGCGCGGTCCTCGAAGACGGTCCGGGTGGTGACCAACGCCAGCCCGACATCGACGGGGTCGAGGCTCGGGCGGTCGTCGAGCTGGGCGACCAGCCGGCGGCTCACGGCCGCCAACGCGCCCGGTCCGCGACCGCTGAGCACCCAGGGAAGCAGCGGGCCGCCACGGTCGCCCTCGTTCTGCCGGGCCGAGTCGGCTGCGACGGCCGGGTCGGGATCGTCGGCGGTCGGGCTGGCGTTGTCCGCGGCGGACGGCGTCGGCGCGGCGGAGACGACCAGATGGCAGTTCGTGCCGCCCATGCCGACCGAGCTGACCCCGGCGACCCGGGCGTGCGCGGGGCCGGGCCAGGCGATGAGCTCGGTCTGCACCTGGAGGTTCAGCTCGTCGAAGGCGATGTCCGGATGGGGCTGGGTGAAGTTCAGGCTCGGTGGTATCTCTGCGTGCCTCAGGCTCAGGGCCACCTTGAGCAGCCCGACAACGCCGGCGGCTCCTTCGAGGTGACCGATGTTGGTCTTGGCCGAGCCGACCAGCAGCGGGGAACCGGCCGGTCGGGCTCGGCCGATCACGGCGCCCAGCGCCATGGCCTCCACCGGGTCGCCCGTCGGCGTGCCGGTGCCGTGCAGCTCGACGTAGGAGACGACGCCCGGGTCGAGCCCCGCCCGGTGGTAGGCCGCCCGCAGCGCCGCCTGCTGCCCGTCGACGCCGGGGACTGTCAGACCCTCCGTCGCGCCGTCGTGGGTCACGGCGCCGCCGTGGATCACGCAGTAGATCGTGTCCCCGGCGGCCCGTGCGGCCTGCAGCGGACGCAGTACGACGAGCCCGCCGCCCTCCCCCCGGACGTAACCGTTCGCCCGTGCGTCGAAGGTGAAGCAGCGCCCGTCCGGGGAGAGCGCCCCGAACCGGGCGGCGGCGATGCTGCTCTCCGCGGTGAGAGCCAGGCTCACTCCGCCGGCCAGCGCCAGGTCGGCCTCACCGCGGCGCAGCGCCTCGACCGCGGCGTGCACCGCGACCAGCGCCGAGGACTGACCGGTGTCGATCACCAGGCTGGGCCCGCGCAGTCCGAGATGGCGTGAGATCCGGTTGGCGATGATGCTGCGGTTGAGCCCGGTCAGGGTGTGGCGGCTGATCCCGTCGAGCCCGGACCGGTCGGCCACTGTCGCGTAGTCGCCCGCGGTGGCGCCGACGAACACGCCGGTAGCGCTGCCGTGCAGCCGGCTGGGGACGATCCGGGCGTCCTCCAGGGCCTCCCAGCCGAGCTCCAGGGCCAGCCGCTGCTGCGGGTCCATCGCGACCGCCTGGGCGGGGGAGAGGTCGAAGAAGGCGGCGTCGAACGTGTCCACCTGATCGAGGAAGCCGCCGTGACGCGGCACGGCGGGCGCGTCCGCCCCGCCGGTGATCCGCCACCGGTCCGCGGGGGTGTCGATCACGGCGTTGCGGCCTGCCCGCAGCAGATGCCAGAAGGCCTGTGGGTCCGGCGCCTGCGGCAGCCGACAGGCGAGTCCGATGACGGCGACCGCATGGGCGTCGTCGGCCGTTCCGTGCAGCTCCGGGTGGTCTCGGTGTGCCTGCTCAGTCGTCATGGTCTGGTCAGTCCCTCGTGGTGGCGCAGCGTCGTCTGGCCCGCCCGACCGGGTGGCCGATGGCCGGTGGGTCCGCCGCGGCCAGCGACGGCCGCCGCGGCGGACCGGGTAACGGGTGTGGCTGGTGATGGGCTGTGGCTGTGGTCAGCGGGGGGTGGCGTCGCGGAGGTCCACCAGCGCGCGGATCATCCACTCGCGGGTGGCCACGGCATGCCCGGGAGCGCCGTGGACGTCGTCGTGTTCGAGGACGGCCAGGTCCGGCAGGGTTCGCCGTAGCAGCGCCGGGTCGACCGGTGGGATGATCTCGTCCCGGGTGCTGGCCACGTAGCGCACCGGCACCGCGACGGCGGCGAGCTGCCGGTCGGACAGCGCCCAGCCGGGCAGCAGATCGGGCAGCACCAGAGGGTCCGTGCCGGTCAGGTGGGCCAGGGTCGCCACCGTGGCCGGCGGCAGCCCATGTTGCCAGGCACGGTCGGTGAACAGCGCGCGTACCGGCGCGCCGACCGTGATGATCCCGCGCAGCCGCGGATCCTCGGCTGCCCAGCGCAACGCCATATGCCCGCTGAAGCTCAGCGCGAGTGCGAAGGTGCGCGAGACGTCAGCGGCTCCGTCCAGTGCCTCGAGGATCGCCGGGAACATCTGCCAGCTGTCCGGGGTGTAACGCAGGGTGTTCTCGCCGACACCGGGCATCTCGGTCACGACCGCGGCGAGTCCGAGGCTGGACGCGAGCAGCAACAGGGGTGCCCACTGCTCCTTGATGCTGACGATGCCGCCACTGACGATCAACAGGGGTCGGTTCCTGGCCGCCGCCGACGGCTCCGCCGCGGCGCGCTGCCCGCCCGGCCCGTGCCCGCCGGCCAGTCCGGTCGTCCAGGCGGCGACCCTCGCACCGAGGATGTCCAACTCCACCCGGTCGATCCGGCCGGCCTCGGGAGCGACCGTGCGCCGCCACCTGTCCGTGGCCCGGACGCAGTTGCCCAGGGCGTCGCGCCGCGCCGGGCCGTCGACGAACGGGAACCGGGCGAAGCCGTAGCAGGCTGCGGCGCCCAGCAGGTCACCGTGGGTCTCCCGCGTCTCGGCGAGGCGCGACCACTCGTGCACCCAGGAACCTGGGCCGGTGCCGTCATGACGGATGCGCCCGGTCAGCTCCCGATATTCGGCGGCGTCGAGATCCAGGGCCGCCGCGTGCGCGGCGACGTGCACGGTGAGTTCGGCGACGTCGTTCATCGCGGTCCTTCCACCGTCGCAGTGGTGACCGCGGCGGCCTCGGGCTCCGGTGCCGCCCTGCCCGACTGCTCCCGCGCCGGCGGGTCGGGCTGACCCGGGTTCGCCGGCTCCGGGAAGGTCTGCAGCGTCTCCCGGATGTCGGCGAGAACGTCCGCGGCCTCCGCCCCGTCGATCACCCGGTGGTCAAAGGCCAGGCTCAGCCGCATGACGGGGGCCACCACGATCCGGCCGTCGCGAACCACCGGACGTTCGACGGTGCGTCCCAGTCCGAGGGTCACGGTGGTGCCGCCTACCGAGTGGAAGCCGTCCACCACCCCGTGCCCGAGCGAGGTGACCGCCACCGTCCCCCAGATCGCGGCCCTGCTCTCCAAGGGCCGCACCACCCTGCGGAAGGCCCGCTCGGCGCGCCGCCAGCCACGCCGGCCCGGCCCGGCCCGGTGCAGCGCACGCACCCCGGCGAACTCGGGCATGCTGGCCGGATCGCCGGTGCGGAAGCGTTCCACCTGCCGTTGGATCTCGTCGAGATCCAGACGTTCGAGATCACGCAGCACCGTGGCGAGCACGACCCGGTGGCCGTCGAGCGTCTTGTCCAGGGTGAGCTTGCCGTGCACGGCGTCATGGCGGACCACCTTCGGCCGGCGGCCGTCAAGGATGGCCGCGTTCGCCTCCGGATGCCGGGCCAGCACCCGGCCGGCGGCGTACAGCACATAGGTCACCACCGAGTGCCGATGCCCGGATCGCAGCGCCGCGACCCGGCTCATGTCCACCTCGGTGTCCAGGAACACGGGCGCGAACGCCCGGGTCTCCCGCAGGAAGTACAGGGTGTGCCGGCGCTGCGGGGCCAGATCAGTGATCGTCATCGGTATCCCACCCTCCTGCCGAACGCGCCCGGATCTCGTTGCCGCGGGTGCAGGGACATCGTTGCCCGCGCTGCTAGCCGAGCTCTTGCCGACGGCTAAACCGCCGTGCCTGCCGGTGTGGGCAGGCACGCGAACTGGTCCCCGGCTGAGGAGCCTCAGTCAGGGAAATGGCAGGCGACCTGGTGGTCCGCCGCCACTGGCCGCAGAAGCGGAACGACCTCGGCGCACCGGTCCTGGGCCTGCGGGCAGCGGGAGCGGAAACGGCATCCCCGGGGCGGTCGCGGCGACGACCCGGATCCCCCCGGATCCGCCCGGCCGGCCTGGGCGGCCGGGCCGGGCCCGCCGTCGAGCCTGGGCACGGCGTCGAGCAGCGTACGGGTGTAGGGGTGGCGGGGACGGCGGTAGAGCCGCTCGGCGGGTGCCAGTTCGCAGAGACGCCCCCGGTACATCACGCCCACCCGGTCGCTGATCTGCCGCACGACAGCCAGGTCGTGGGCGATGAACAGCAGGCTGAGCCCGTGCTGGCGCCGGACGTCCTCGAGCAGGTTGAGGATCTGCGCCTGCACCGACACGTCGAGCGCCGACACCGGTTCGTCGCAGACGACAAGCGCGGGGGACAGCACCAGCGCCCGGGCCAGCGCCACCCGCTGGCACTGCCCGCCGGAGAGCTCCCCGGGTCGCCGGTGACCAATGGTCCGGGGATCCAGGCCCACCGAGGACAGCGCGTCGTCGACCAGCCGGTCCCAGGGCCGCGGGAAGCGGTGGGCCGCCAACCCCTCCGCGACGATCGCGGCCGCGGTCCGGCGTGGATTCAGGGACGACGCCGCGTCCTGGAAGACCAGTTGCAGACGCGGGCGCAGCCGGCGCAGCGGCCGGGGCGACAGCCGGGCCAGGTCCTGCCCGTCGAACTCGACCCGCCCACCTGTGGGGCGGCGCAGCATGAGCACGGCCTGGGCGGTCGAGGACTTGCCGCAGCCGGACTCGCCGACCAGACCCAGGGTCTCCCCACGCCGGATGGTGAAGCTGATCCCGTCCACGGCGCGTAACGTCGTGCCACCCGGTGCCCGATGGTCGACGACGAGGTCACGGACCCGCAGCAGGACGTCGGATCCGGTCATGGCCCGCCGTCCTCGCCGTCCTCGCCGTCCTCGCCGTTCGCCCCGTCGAGGCGGCCCGGGCCACGACCGGGGCCCGGCGCGGCGCCGACCGGGGCGAAGCAGGCCACCGCGTGTCGCGGCCCGACCGGCTGGTGGGACCAGGGATCGGCGAGGACCGGCTCCCGCTGTCGGCAGTGGGTCAGCACCCGGGAGCAGCGTGGCGCGAACCGGCACCCGTGGGCGCTGCCCACCGGGGTGGCGGGCGTGCCGGGGACCGTCGCCAGCCGGGTGTGACTCGGCTGGTCCAGACGGGGCACCGAGGCGAGCAACGCGGCGGTGTAGGGATGGCGGGCCGCCCGGATCACCTGCGCGGTTGGTCCGGACTCCACCACCTGGCCGGCATACATCACCAGCAGATGGTCCGTCCGCCCGGCGGCGACGGCGAGGTCGTGGGTGATCAGGACAAGGCCCAGGCCGCGGCGGGCCCGCAGGTCCGCGAGCAGGTCGAGGATCTGACGTTGCACGGTGACGTCCAGAGCGGTGGTGGGCTCGTCGGCGAGCAGCACCCGTGGGTCGCAGGCGACCGCCAGCGCGATGCACACCCGCTGGCGCATTCCGCCCGACAGCTCGTGGGGATAGCTGCGCGCGCGGCGCTCGGGCTCGTCGATACCGACGTCACGCAGCAGTTCGACTGCTCGCTCGCGGGCCGCACGCCGTTTGAGGCCGCCGCGCAGCCGTAACGTCTCGGCCAGTTGACGCCCGATCCGCAGCACGGGGTTCAGGGCCGTCGAGGGGTCCTGAAACACCATGGCGATCCCGGGGCCGAGCACCGGGCGCAGGTCACGGGCGCTGGCGCCCAGCAGCTCACGACCGGCGAACCGCACCGAGCCGGTGGTACGGGCGCTGGCTGGAGCCAGCCCCAGCGCGGTGCGGGCCAGCATCGACTTTCCCGAACCGGACTCGCCGACGATCCCGACGGCCTGCCCTGCGGTGAGGGTGAACGAGACGCGGTCGACAGCATGCAGCGGACCGGCCGGTGTGGGGAGTGTCATCGACACGTCCCGTACCGCCAGCAGTGGCACGGCGGGGGTGGCGAGTGTCAGGGCGGGCCCGGCGGGTGACCGTTCGACGGTCATGGCAGCCTCGACTCGCCGACGGCGAACCGGCGGCGCGCCCACTCGCCGATCACGGTGAACGAGGCGACCGTCAGGAACACACAGCCGGCGGGCACGAACACCAGCCACGGGTCGCCGTCCAGGTAGGGTCGTCCATCGTTGATCATGGCGCCCCAGCTCGGCGCGGGCGGGGGCAGCCCCAGCCCCAGGAAGCTCAGGGACGCCTCGGCGACGACGGCGAACGCCATGAACACGAACGCGAACGGCGCCAGCCGCAGGATCACGTCGGGCAGGAGCTCCCGGCGCAGGGTCCGGCCCGGCCCGGTGCCCAGCGCGACGGCCGCCGCCACATGGTTGCGGCCGGCGAGTGCGAGGGTGCTCGCGCGGGCCAACCGGGCGAAGCTCGGTGTGCCCACGACCGCGAGGCCCAGCACCACGGTGGTGGTTCCGCGGCGGCCGACGGCGGCGATGGCGATCAGCAGGACCAGTGCTGGCACCGCCAGTACGGCATCGAGCACCAGGCCGATCGCGGCGTCCAGCCAGCCTCGGAGGTAGCCGGCGGCGAGTCCCGCCGCGAGGCCCGCCATCATCGCCAGGCCGGCCGATCCGAGTCCGACCAGCAGTGACTCCCGGGCGCCGTGGACGATCCGGGCCAGCACGCTGCGGCCGATGGCGTCGGTGCCCAGGAACTCGGGGCGCCAGCCCGGGGGCGTACGGGCGTCGACGCCGGGCACGATCTCGCCGTTGGAGCGCAGCGGGAGCACGTCGGCGAACAGAGCCGCGGTGAACATGGCGGTAAGCCAGGCGAGGGACAGCCACAGGGGTAGCCGCCCGGCCCGCGATCGTGGTGCCCTCATGCCGGCCGCACCCGGACCCGCACCCGCGGGTCGAGGAAGCCGTACAGCAGGTCGGTGACCGCGCCCGCCACGCAGTAGACGACCGCCAGGAACATGACGATGCCCTGCACCACCGGCACGTCCTTCGCGGTCACGCTGGTGACCATCAGCTGTCCGAGCCCCGGCAGGGCGAACAGCACCTCGACGACCACCGCCCCGCCGATCAGCTGGCCGACGCTGATCCCGGTGAGGGTGATCAGGGAGAACGACGAGGGGCGCAGCGCGTGCCGGAACAGGATGCGACGCACCGGGAGCCCGCGGGAACGGGCGGCCAGGATGTAGTCCTCCCGCAGGGTGGCAGTCATGTCGGCGCGCAGCATCCTGGTGTAGGTGGGCACCAGGGACAGGACCAGGGTGGCGACGGGCAGCACGGCGTGGCGCAGATTGGCACCCAGACCGTCCACCGGGGCCACCCAGCCGGTCGCCGGCAGCGCGCCGATCTTCAGCGTGAGCAGATAGACGCCGACCAGAGCGACGACGAAGGGGGGCGTCGCGATCAGTGCGGAGGAGGCCAGTGACCAGACCCGGTCCGCCCGCCCATGCGCGCGGTAGGCGGTGAACACGCCGATCGGCACGGCGACGACCAGCGCACTGGCGAGCGCCAGCACCACCAGTTCCCCGGTCACCGCCAGTCTGGCAGCCACCTCGGTCATGACCGGCTCGCCGGTCAGGTAGGACGTCCCGAAGTCGCCGCGCAGCACGCCGCCGATCCAGGTCGCGTAGCGGGTGAGGAACGGGTCGTCGAGGCGCAGTGCCCGGTGGACGGTGGCGACCTGCTCGGCGCTCGCCTGCTCGCCGAGCAGGGCGAAGGCCGGATCACCCGGAGCCAGGTCGAGGAGAAAGGTCGCGCCGAAGCCGACCAGCAGCAGGACGACCGCGGTGCGCGCGAGCTGCCATCCAACCAGGCGGACGGCGCCGCGGTTCGCGTGCATCCGGGCTCACCCGGCTTTTGACAGACGGGTGATGTCGAGCACCCCGTCATTGAGGATCGGGAGCTCGCCGTCGAAGGCTGCCCGCTGGTGCAGGTACTGCCCGGGCAGGCGGTACAGCGGTCCGGCGAGCGGCAGCCGCTCGGCGATGATCCGCTGGGCCGTCTCGTAGGCCTTCGTGCGCCCGGCGGTGTCGCGGGCCTGCTGTCCGTCGCGCAGCGCGGTGTCGAAACGGGCGTCGGAGAACCGACCATAGTTGTTGGGACCGCCGGTACCCAGGTTGAGCGCGAGCTGCGGATAGGGATCGACGAATCTCGGCGTTCCGGTGAGGGTGGCCTGGAACGCGCCCTTGAGGATCGGCAGTGTCTGGGCCATCGCGTCGACCTTGACCTGGACGTTGCGGAATCCGTCCAGCTGGGACTGCACCCACTCGGCGACGTTGCTGAAGTTCAGCGGGGTGACGATGGTGAACCGCACCGGTTCGCCCTGCGCGGCCAGTTCGTCGAACAGGGCCTGGGCTCGTTGCCGGTTCGGGGTAGGGAGCGCGACCGCGCTGTGGAACGGCGACTGCTCGCGCAGGAACGTGGCCGGGACGGTGGCTGTCCCGTCGAACAGTGTCTTGTTGAGGGCCTCTGGGTCGAGCGCATGGGCCACCGCCTGGCGGGCGCGCAGGTCGTCGAAGGGGGCTGTGGTGACGTTGAACAGCAGGTTGAGTCCGCCATCGCTGAGCGCGCGCTGGTTGACCAGGCCCGCCGCGGTGGCGGTGCGGCCGGTGCGCAGGTTCGCGGAGAACGCGATGTCCCCGCCGCCCGAGAGCAGGGTGTTGTAGCGCTGCGTCTCGTCCGGGATGGTCCGGACCACGATCGTGTCGAGGGAGGCCCGCTGGGTGGATTCGGGGTTGCGTACCAGCGTCACATGATCATTGCGTAGCCATTCCCGGACGGTGAAGGCTCCCGCGCCCACCGGGGCGGTCCTGAACGCGGAGCCCTTGGCCCGCATGGCGGCGGGGGAACCGATGAAGGTCAGTGGAGTCTGCGCGACCAGCCGCGGGAACTGGTTGTCGGGTTGTTTCAGCGTGATCCGCAGTGTCACCGCGTCGACCACGTCCAGCGCGCCGATCCGCTGGGCGGTTCCGGCGCTCGGGGAGCGCCGGGCGGGGTCCGCCAGTTGCGTCCAGTTGTCCCGCACGGCCGCGGCGTCCAGCGGTGTCCCGTCGCTGAAGCGCACCCCGGGTCGTAGCCGCAGGGTCCAGGTCCGGCCGTCCGTGGAGTCGAGCGCGGTGGCCAGCCGGTACTCCAGCCCGGCACTCGGGGTGAGCGCGATCAGCGCGTCGTAGACGGCGAGCCGCTCGATCGTGCCGGAGAGCATCTGGAGCCCGAAACCGTCATCGGTGGACAGGTCGATCGGATCGGCCGGCCAGAGGATCGTCAGCTTCCGGTTGTCCGACGATGCGTTCGCCGTGCCAGCCGGAGAGCCGCAGGCCGTGATCAGGCCGAGGACGGCGGCCGTGCCGCAGGCGGCCATCGCGATCAGCAGGCGGAACGTCGGACGGATCGGCCGTGGGCGACGTGTGCGTGCCATGGGCGTGGGCCGCCTTCTCGGTCGGGTGGATGTGGTCACCGGGCGCTCGCGGCGCCCGATCGGCGACCTGCCGGGCGTTCCAGCCCCAGATGGTCACGCAGCGTTCGACCGTCGTAGCCGGTACGGAACAGGCCGCGGCGACGCAGCTCGGGTATGACCTGGTCGACGACGTCGTCGAGTCCTTTGGGTAGCAGCGGAACGAGCAGGTTGAAGCCATCGGCGGCACCCGCTCGGAACCAGGTCTCGAGCTGGTCGGCGATCTGCTCGCCCGTGCCGGTGGCGATCCAGTGCACAACGCCGAGATTGCTCCGAACCCACCGGGCGAACTGGGCGATCGTCGGTGACTCCGCATGGACGTACTGCCGGAAGCGCACCAGGCGACTGACCGACTGCCCGTAGGTGGCCTCGTCCGGGAACAGCGCGGGATCCATCGGCTGGTCGGGGTCGAGCCCACCGAGGTCGGTCTCGAGGATGGCACCCAGCTCCTCGATCATGGCGTCGAGCGGCTCTGGCTGGTCCTCCAGCTCCCGGCGCAGCTCACGTGCCTCCCGCTCGGTCGACCCGACGTAGGGGATCAGGCCTGGCAGAACGCGTACGCTGTCCGCGCGGCGGCCGGCATGCGCCGCGCGCCGACGGATGTCCTGACAGAAGGCCTGGCCGTTCTCCAGGGTGGACGAGCCGGTGTAGACCGCGTCCGCCCAGCGGGCCGCGAGGTCACGTCCGCGCGGTGACGCACCGGCCTGGACCAGTACGGGGCGTCCCTGCGGCGGTCGCGGGATGTTCAGCGGCCCGCGGACGCGGAAGTGCTCGGACACGTGGTTGATCTCGACGATCGATTCGAGGTCGGCGAAGACGCCGGTGGCCTTGTCGGCCCGGATGGTGTCGTCGGCCCAGCTGTCCCACAGCGAGGTGACGACCGTGAGGAAGTCCGCGGCGCGTTCGTACCGGGTGGCGTGCTCGAAGTGGCTGTCCCGGCCGAAGTTCTGGGCGACGCGGTCGCCCGCCGAGGTCACCACGTTGACGCCCGCACGGCCCGCACTGAGATGGTCGAGCATGGCGAACTGCCGGGCGACGGTGTAGGGCTCGCTGTAGCTTGCCGAGATCGTCCCGATGAGGCCTATGTGGGTGGTCGCCACCGCCAGCGCGGACAGCAGCGACACCGGCTCCGCCTGCAGCGTCACGGAACGGCCCGGCATGAGGACGAAGGCCGGGGTGTCGGCGAGGAAGATCGCGTCCAGCTGGCCTCGCTCCGCCGTCCGAGCCAGTTCGAGGTAGTAGTCCGCGGAGAACACGCGGTCGGGCTGGCTGCTTGGATGCCGCCAGCCGGCCCGGTGGAACCCCAGGCCGTTGAGGTTGAGGCTCAGATGGAGCTGGCGGTTGTCCCTGCCGCTCACTCGGGTTGACCTCCAGACAAGAACAATGGACTGACTGGTTCTGAAGAATTTACCCACAAAACTGGTGGTCTTTGTGGGGAATCCCCGGGCTGGGCGTCCTGGTGGCCGTGTGTTCCGCCGGTCCGGGGCTGATGCGACCCGCTCGCCGGCCAGATCGGGTCGGTGATGGCCGGTGTCCTGTCCGGCGAAAGGTCCATGCCTGTCGGTGGCCGGCTCCCGGAGCGGGGTGGAGCTTCCTCGTTCCGGTCCGTGGCGCGCGGTGCGGCGACGCGAGGGTCGAGCCCGCTCCCGTGTGCTGACCTTAATGTAAAGTCTTTTGTACTGACCGGTTAATCAGCCAGAGTGAGGTGAGGAAGGGTATGGCTCAGGAACAGGGTGATCGCCTGGACCCGGCGCTGTTGCGGTTGATCGGAGTGTTGCTGCTTGGCGGCCTGATGGGTCTGCTTGACGGCACGATCGTGAACGTCGGGATCGACACGCTGGGAGAGCGGTTCGACGCGCCGTTGAGCACGGTCGGGTGGGTTGCCACCGGCTACCTGCTCGCGGTGACGGTGGCGATCCCGCTCAGCGGGTGGGCGGTGGACCGCTTTGGCGCCCGTCGGATCTGGCTGACCGGCCTCTCGCTGTTCCTGGCAGGGTCGCTGGCCTGCGGCCTGGCACCGTCGATCGGCGCGCTGGTCGTGTTCCGGGTGATCCAGGGATTCGGCGGCGGGATGCTCGATCCGGTGATGCTCACGCTGTTGGCGCGGGCGGCCGGCCCGGCCCGGGTCGGGCGGGTCATGGGACTGATGGGGATCGTCATCCCACTCGGTCCCGTCCTGGGCCCGATCGTGGGTGGCGTGATCATCGAGCATCTGGACTGGCGGTGGATGTTCCTGGTGAACCTGCCGATCGGGGTGACGGCTCTGGTGGCCTCGTTCAAGGTCGTCCCGGTCGACGCGCCGGACCCCGGGCAGGCGCCGGCCCGCCTGGACGTCGTGGGGGTCTCGCTGCTCTGCCCGGGGTTCGCCGTACTGGTGTACGCCCTGTCGCAGGCCGGTGAGCACGGGTTCGGTGCGGTCCAGGTGCCGGTGACGCTGACGATCGGGGGCGTGCTGCTGCTCGGCTACGTCGGCCATGCCCTGCGGGCCCGTGGCGCCGCGTTGATCGACCTGCGGTTGTTCACCAGTCGCAGCTTCAGTGCGAGCGTGGCGGTGATGGCGGTCACTGGCGTCATGTTGTTCTCGATGCTGTTCGTCGTGCCGTTGTACTACCAGCAGTTGCGCGGGCACGACGTGCTCGAGGCTGGCCTGCTGCTCGCGCCGCTGGGGGTGGGCTCGTTCATCGCGATGCCACTCGCGGGTCGGCTCAGCGAACGGGTTGGCGCGCGGGTCCTGGCGCCGGGGGGTGCGGCGCTGATCGCGGCGAGTGCGCTGGTGTTCACCAGGTCCGGGAACGACACCAGCGAGGCACTGCTCGGGGTGGCGGCCTTCGTGACGGGGCTCGGGCTGGGCTTCATCGGGGCACCGACGATGGGGGCGCTGTACCGGACGCTGCCGGTGGCGTCCGTGCCGCAGGGAACCTCGGCCCTCTACGTGCTCAACCAGTTGGGCGCCTCGCTCGGAATCGCGATCGTGGCGTTCATCCTGCAGCGCGGCACCGTCGGCGGGTTGCCGACGGCGCACGCCTTCCAGTCGGCGTTCTGGTGGGTCTTCGGTGGTGCGATCGCGGTCCTGCTGTCCGGGCTCTTCCTGCCAGGTCGACCGCGGCCAGCGCCGCAGCCGGACATGGAGCGGCGAGAGAGCGAACCCGCGGCGACGGTATGACCAGACCACCGGCCTCCGTGTCCCCGGGCCGGGATCGGATGCGGCGGAGGGACTCTCCTCCGCCGCATCCGTTTGTCCGGATCCCGGGGCTGTCGACCCTGGGCCGGTGCGCTCGGGACCGGGCTGGTTGCGGACGGGGTCAGCGCACGGCCTGGTGGCGGGACTCGGGCACCGTGGGCACGGCCTCGGCCAGCAGCTCGTAGGAGCGGACCCGGTCGGCGTGGTCGTGGATCAGGGACAGCGCCAGCAACTCGTCGGCGCCGCACCGTTGGACGAGGTCCGAGATCTTCTCCGCCAGGGTCGTGGGACCACCGAAGAACTGGTCGGCACTGTGCTCCTGGACGTACTTCTCCTGCACCCGGGAGAAGCGGTGGGCGGCGACTTCGGCCGGACCGGGGTAGAGATCGTAGATACGCCCCTGCTGAATGTGGATCTTGCGCAGCAGGTAGGGCAGCGCGAGCCCACGTGCGTGCTCGTCGGACTCGCCTGCGACCACCGCGGCGGCGACCAGGGTGTACGGCTGCGCCAGCTGGGACGACGCCCGGAACGCCGAACGGTACGTGTCGAGGGCGGCCACCGTCAGATGCGGCACGAGGTGGTGGGCGAAGGCGTAGGGCAGCCCCAGGGCGCCGGCGAACCGGGCACTGGTCAGGCTGGAACCCAGCATGCACAGCCAGGGCTGACCCGGGGGGGCGGGGATCGCGGCGACGCGGTGCTCGGACGCCGCGTCGGCCGTACCCGCCAGATAGCCGGTCAGCTCCCTCAGCTGCCGTGGGAAGTCATCGGCCGCGAACAGGCGGCCCAGAGCTCTGGCGGTGAGCAGATCGCCGCCCGACGCCCGCCCGATCCCGAGGTCGATCCGCCCCGGGTGCAGGGCCTGCAGGGTGCCGAACTGCTCGGCGACCACCAGCGGAGCATGGTTGGGCAGCAGGACTCCGCCGGAGCCGACCCGCAGGCTCGTGGTGACGCTTGCCAGTCGACCCGCGAGCACCGCCGGCGAGGACGTCGCCAGGCTGGGAACGTTGTGGTGCTCGGCGACCCAGTGGCGCTGGTAGCCCAGTGCCTCCACCCGCGGCGCGAGATCCACCGTGTTGCGCAGCGCCTGCGCGGTACTGCTGTCGGTGAAGACCGGGGCCACGTCCAGAACGGACAGCCGTAGCGCCCCGGCATGTGTTGCGGAAGTGGTCGGCATGCCATGCGCTCCTTGCGCCGCGGCGGGAACCGGAGGTCTGCCAGGCCGAGCAGGCCTCCTGCGTTCCGCTCGCCGCGGTCTCGGTTGACGCCTGCATGGATGTCCGCCGGTGCCGACCGCCGTTTCCGCCCGGTCGCGACCTGTTGACCGACCAGTTCAGTGTATCGCGACGGTCAGTTCGATCCGGGACGGCTGGGGGTGAGATCCGCCAGGTGCGGGAGGACCTCGTTGGCGAAACGCTCTCGTGAGTGCCGGGCCGTCTCGGTATTGAGATAGCCGAACTCGAAGCCGGCGATGACGTAGCTGATACCGACGTCGGCCAACGCTCTGAACTGGTCGATCACCTCGTCGGCCGAACCTGTGATGAGGATGTCGCGGACCTTCTCCTCCACCGCCGGGTCGATCTGGTCGGGAGTCGGGGCGGCGCCGGCATCGGGGTAGACACTGTTGGTCAGGGCGGCCGAGGTCTGGAGCTGACGGGCGATCTCGCGAACCACCCGCTGGCGGCCCGCGTCATCCCCCAGGTACACGAACCGGTTGACCTGGAACTCGCGCCCCGCAGGCAGCCCGCCGGCCTGGTCGATCCAGCCCCGGCGCTCGACGATCTGGTCGTAGGTGGTGACAGCCGGCAGCATGAAATGGAAACCCCGGTCGGCGGCGAACCGCAGCGATTCGGGGCTCGTCGCCGCCATCCAGATCGGCGGATGCGGCTGCTGGGTCGGGCGCGGCAGCAGGGTGACCGGGGCGTCGATCCGGACGTGACGGCCCTTGAAGTCCCGGTCCTCCTGGGTGAACAGCTGCTCGAGGGCGTCGACCGCCTCGGCGAAGATCTCCCGGTTGTCGGCCGCGTCCCGGCCGAAGCCGAGAAACTCGTGCGGCTGGTAGCCACGGCCGATGCCGAAGTCGAACCGTCCCGCGGACAACGCGTCCAGGGTGAGCACGTCGGCGGCGAGCCGGACCGGGTCCCAGAACGGCAGTACGAGGATCGACGTTCCCAGCCGCAGCCGGGGGGCGGCTGCGGCGGCCTGCGCCAGCAGGATCAGGGGAGACGAGGTGAGACTGTAGGTGGAGAAGTGGTGCTCGGTCACCCAGATGCCGGCGAACCCGCGGTCCTCGGCCCAGCGGACGTCGTGCAGAAAGTCGGCGTAGAGCGCCCGGGCGGTCGCGGAGTCGCCTGCCGGGGCCATGTTCAGGTATCCGAGTCCTACGCGCATGTGCATCCTCCAGAGGGGGTCGGTGTCCCGGTGGGACCGCCCGGCGGGTTGCCGGGCGGCGAGGGGCAGGCGCCCGTGACGGTCAGCCGACGCGGGACTCCACCGCGGAGCCGTCGAGGGTCCGGGCGGCGGGGGGCGGGCCGGCGGGAACCGGCACGGGCGCCGAGGACGGACCCGGCTGCCCGGCAAGTTCGACCCGCAGATGGGCGGCGAGGGCCCGCGGGGTCGGGTGGTCGTACATCACGATCGGAGGGAGCAGCAGCCCGGTCGCCTCGCAGAGCCGGTTGCGCACCTCCAACGCCGTGAACGAGGAGAAGCCGATCTCGAGAAAGTTGTCACCGGCGCCGATGTCCTGCGGGCTGGGGTGCCCCAGCACCTCGGCGGCGTGCCGGCGCACCAGGTCCAGCAGGGCCGAGCCCACCTCCTCGGCATCCGCCGTGGCCACCAGCACCCGCAGGGCGGCGACATCCGTCGCACTCTCCGACTCGCCCGGATCGCCCAGGTCGGTGAGGTCGGTCGCCCGGAGGTCGGCGACGTCCGCCGGCCACGACCCGCCCGACGGTGTGGCCGCGGTGTGCTCCCGCCGCCACCGGGCGAAGGCGGGCAGGACCGAGACCAACGCCGGGTGCTCGGCCGCGGGCAGCCGCAGTGCGCCCGCCACGGCGTCGAGGTCGCCTTGCTCGACGGCATCCCAGAACCGCGCCTCGTCCGGCTCGAAGGACCTGTGCGTGCCGGCATGTACCCGGGGGCCCCTCGGCCCTGCGCTCAGCCAGTGGTTCGTGTGCTGGAACGCGTAGGTGGGTAGTGGAACGGCCCGGGCGCCGCCGCCCGCGAAGAAGGCGCCCCAGTCGACCGTGGTGCCCTCGACATGGGCCTGAGCCAGCCCCCCGACCAGCGTCGAGGGTTCAGGACGCCCGCGGGCCAGCAGCGGCGTCACCGTGGCGACACCCACCGGCAGACATTCGTGGGCCATCGGGGTGAGGATCGCGTCCGGTCCCAGTTCCAGGTAGGTGGTGACGCCGAGGGTGTGCAGGTGGTGGATGCCGTCGTGGAAGCGGACGGGGTGGC
>NZ_JALKFW010000171.1:0-33623 GCF_023243055.1 Frankia sp. AgPm24
ACATAGATCCCGGCGCCGACCAGCGGGGCGAACACCGCCACCACCCGCCAGCCGAGGGCCGCGCCGCGGCGGCGCCCCACCCGGCGCCCCAGCTAGCCCGGCGGCCCGGCCCGCCCCCGGGGCGGGGCCGCGGGCCCGGGGCGGGTGGACCCGGACGTCACGATCACGGTTACCCCTCGGACCCATTGCGCATCATCGGGTGGTACCTGTCATGAACCGAACAGGGGGGCTCCGGCCCGGCGAGCGGCCTGCGAGAATGTGGGTGTGGTGGAGGCTTCGAACCTGCGTGAAGTTGTTCTGCTCGGGTCCACCGGCTCGATCGGAACCCAGGCCATAGACGTCGTGCGACGCAATCCGGAGCGCTTCCGGGTGGTGGCGCTGATGGGTGGCGGGTCCAGGGTCGACCTGCTCGCGGCCCAGGCTCTCGATCTCGGCGTGCAGGCGGTGGGTGTGGCCGCGGCGTCGGCGGCCCAGGATCTGCAGCTCGCCTTCTTCGCCGAGGCGAGTCGGCGGGGTTACCGCAAGGGCGAGTTCGCGGTGCCGAAGATCCTCGCCGGGCCGGACGCGGCCAGTGAGATCGCGGCCTGGCCGTGCGACACGGTGCTCAACGGCATCACCGGGTCGGTGGGTCTGGCTCCGACGCTGTCGGCGCTGGCCGCCGGGCACACGGTGGCGTTGGCGAACAAGGAGTCGCTGGTCGCCGGCGGTCCGCTCGTGCTCGACGCGCTCGGCGGCGACCCGAACCGGCTGGTCCCGGTCGACTCCGAGCACTCGGCGCTGGCCCAGTGCCTGCGCGGCGGCCGGCAGGAGGAGGTGCGCAAGCTGGTCCTCACGGCCAGCGGCGGGCCCTTCCGCGGCCGTCGGCGCGACGAGCTTGCCGCGGTCACCCGGGAGCAGGCGCTGGCCCATCCGACCTGGGACATGGGGCCGGTGGTGACCATCAACTCGGCCACCCTGATGAACAAGGGTCTGGAGCTCATCGAGGCCCACCTGTTCTTCGGCGTTCCCTACGACGACATCGAGGTCGTCGTGCACCCCCAGTCGCTGGTGCACTCGATGGTCGAGTTCACCGACGGTTCCACCATCGCCCAGGTCTCCCCGCCGGACATGCGCCTGCCGATCGCGCTCGCCCTGGGCTGGCCGGACCGGGTGGCCCACGCGCAGCCGCCGATGGACTGGACCCGTGCGCAGGCCCTGACCTTCGAGCCGCTGGACACCACGGCCTTTCCGGCGGTGGACCTGGCCCGTACGGCCGGTCGCCGGGGCGGAACGGCGCCCGCGGTGTTCAATGCGGCCAACGAGGAGGCGGTCGCGGCCTTCCTCGCCGGTCGCCTGCCCTTCGTCCGGATCGTCGATCTGGTGGCCGAGGTGATCTCCGAGCATCAGGTGATCGATCACCCTTCGCTCGAGGAGGTCCTCGCCACCGAGCGGGACGCCCGCGAGACCGCGCAGCGGCTGATCCGGCGCAACAGCGAGCGGGAGGCAGTGTGAGCTGTCCCTGTCGGCGGAGGCCGGCCTGATGGAGATTCTCGGCATCGTGGCGTTCGCCGCCGCACTGCTCGTGTCCGTGGTGGCGCACGAGGCCGGTCATTTCGTGACCGCGCGGCACTACGGCATGAAGGCGTCGAAGTTCTTCGTGGGTTTCGGTCCGACGTTGTGGTCACGTCGCCGCGGCGAGACCGAGTACGGGGTCAAGGCCATCCCGGCCGGCGGTTTCG
The DNA here is from genome assembly GCF_023243055.1 of Frankia sp. AgPm24. NCBI lineage: Bacteria > Bacillati > Actinomycetota > Actinomycetes > Frankiales > Frankiaceae > Frankia > Frankia sp. AgPm24. Next base: position 1,719 of record NZ_JALKFW010000171.1, read on the forward strand.
TGAAGATCGAGGGAATGACGCCGCTGGAGGAGATCGATCCGGCGGACGAGCCGCGGGCGTTCTACAACGCGCCGGCCCGGGCCCGCCTCGTAGTCATGTCAGCCGGGTCGTTCGTGCACTTCGTCATCGCCATGGTGCTGATCTACGGGGTACTGGTCACGATGGGGACCACGCAGATCAGCGAGTCGAAGATCGGGTCGACGAGCTGTGTGGCGGCGACACCGACCTGCGCGGGTCCCGGCCCCGCCGCGGCGGCCGGGCTGCGTCCCGGCGACCGGGTGCGCAGCTTCGACGGCGTGGCCGTGGACAGCTGGGCCCAGTTCACCCGCCAGGTGCGCGAGCACGGCGCCGGCCCGGCGACGCTGGTCGTCCGCCGCGACGGGCGCGACCTCACGCTCACCCCGAACCTCGTCGAGGTCCGGCGCAACCGGCTGACCGGCGCCGCCGGCAACGATCCGGTCGGTGCGCTCGGTGTGCGTCCGGGGACCGAAACGGTGCACTACGGCCCGCTCGCCGCGGTGCCGCACACGTTCTCGGTGATCGGCTCCGGGTTCACCGGGATGTATGACACGCTGACTCATCGCCTCGACGACCTGGGTAAGATCTTCGACAAGGACCGGGACCCAGAGGGTTTCATCAGTGTGGTGGGCGCGGCTCGCATCGGCGGGGATGTCGTGTCGGCGCCGGACAGTTCCGGTGTTGACCGGCTGCGTCAGTTCCTCGTTCTGGTCGCCGCGATCAACCTGGCGGTGGGAATCTTCAACCTGCTCCCGCTGCTTCCGCTGGACGGTGGCCATATCGCCGTCCTGGGCTTCGAACAGGCCCGACATGGCCTGCGCCGGCTGCGGGGATACCGTGGACCTGTCAAAAAGGTGGATTTCGCCAAGCTGCTACCGGCCACGTACGCCACGGTCGTCGTTCTGCTCGGGTTCAGCCTGCTCCTTCTGTCCGCCGACATCATCAATCCCATCCGTCTGAACCAGTGACGCGCACCAGTGGCCCGGCGCGGGTCGGAGGCGACCCGGGCAGTCCGCCGCGTTGCGTACTACTGCCCTGCGTCCCGCAGTCGACAGGCCGAATCAGTCGTACGTCGATCCTTTTTCTCGATTCGCCAGTGAGGACAACGTGACCGTTACTCTGGGCATGCCATCCGCTCCGGCGCGACCGCTCGGTACGCGGCGCAAGAGCCGGCAGATCCACGTGGGCAATGTCCCGGTCGGGGGTGACGCCCCGGTCTCCGTTCAGTCCATGTGCACGACGTTGACCTCGGACGTCAACGCGACCCTGCAGCAGATCGCCGAGCTCACCGCCTCGGGCTGCCAGATCGTCCGGGTGGCGGTACCAAGCCAGGACGATGCCGACGCCCTGGCGGAGATCGCCCGCAAGTCACCGATCCCGATCATCGCCGACATCCACTTCCAGCCGAAGTACGTCTTCGCCGCGATCGATGCCGGCTGCGCCGCGGTCCGCGTCAACCCCGGCAACATCAAGGCCTTCGATGACAAGGTCGGCGAGATCGCCCGCGCGGCCAAGGGCGCCGGCGTCCCGATCCGGATCGGCGTCAACGCCGGTTCGCTCGACAAGCGCCTGCTGGCCAAGTACGGCAAGGCCACCCCGGAGGCGCTCACCGAGTCGGCGCTGTGGGAGTGCTCGCTGTTCGAGGAGCATGACTTCCGCGAGATCAAGATCTCGGTGAAGCACCACGACCCGGTCGTGATGATCCAGGCCTACCGCCTGCTCGCCCAGTCCTGCGACTACCCGCTGCACCTCGGTGTCACCGAGGCCGGCCCCGCGTTCCAGGGGACGGTCAAGTCGTCGGTGGCCTTCGGTGCGCTGCTGTCGGAGGGGATCGGCGACACCATCCGGGTGTCGCTGTCCGCACCGCCGGTGGAGGAGGTCAAGGTCGGCTCCGCCATCCTGGAGTCCCTGGGGCTGCGCGAGCGTAAGCTCGAGATCGTGTCCTGCCCGTCCTGCGGGCGGGCCCAGGTCGATGTCTACACCCTCGCGAACCAGGTCAGCGCCGGCCTGGAGGGCATGGAGGTCCCGTTGCGCGTCGCCGTGATGGGATGTGTGGTGAACGGGCCGGGCGAGGCGCGTGAGGCCGACCTCGGCGTGGCCTCCGGAAACGGCAAGGGTCAGATCTTCGTCCGCGGCGAGGTGATCAAGACGGTGCCGGAGGCACAGATCGTGGAGACCCTCATCGAGGAGGCCATGCGCCTGGCCGAGCAGATGACGGACGCGGGCACCGCCTCCGGCGAGCCCACCGTCTCCGTCAGCTAGTCGGTCCGCCGGATGGGCCTGCCGCTGCGTTCCGCGCCGACGCGTCTGCTCGATGACCGCGATCTTCCCGCGGTGCGTGAGCTGCTGGCCCGCAATCCCGTCGCCGATGTCTTCGTGGCCTCGCGAGTCGAGGCCGCCGGGCTGGACCCCTGGCGCCTCGGCGCCGAGATGTGGGGCCACCTGGTGGACGGACATCTGGCCGCGGTGTGCTACTCCGGAGCCAATCTCTGGCCCGTCGCGGCGGGTCCGGTGTCGGCGAGACTGTTCGCCGAACGGGCCCGCCGCCAGGGCCGGAGATGCTCCTCCGTCGTCGGTCTCTCCTCGTCGGTCATGACGATGTGGCGCTATCTGGAGCCGGTCTGGGGCCGGGCCCGCGAGATCCGCGATGACCAGCCGCTGCTGGTCATCGACGGTCCGCCGCTGGTCGCCCCCGATCCGCTCGTGCGGCCGGTGCGGCCCGACGAGCTGGATGTCCTGCTGCCGGCCTGCATCGCCATGTTCACCGAGGAGATCGGCGTGTCGCCGGTGCTCGCCGACGGCGGCACCCTCTACCGGGCCCGCGTCGCCGAGTTCATCGGCCAACGCCGCTCGTTCGCCCACATCGTCGACGGCCGGGTGCTGTTCAAGGCCGAGGTCGGCGCGGTCGCCGGGGACGTCTGCCAGATCCAGGGGGTCTGGGTCGACCCGGCGCTGCGTGGCCGCGGGCTCGGCGCGGCCGGCACCGCGAGTGTCGTCGCGCTGGCCCGCGCCGCGCTGGCGCCGAAGGTCAGCCTGTACGTGAACGACTTCAACCACGCCGCTCGGCGGGTCTACGAGCGGGTCGGCTTCCAGCGGGTCGACACCTTCGCCTCGATCCTGTTCTGACCCCGTGGTCCTGTTCTGATCCCGTGCTCGACCCCCGGACCACCAGCGTCGCCCGTTTTGCGCTGAATGTGTGGTGATGTGGTGTGAATTGTTGCGCAACCATGTCCGGACGATGGCCGCACATGGCCAGCATCAGGGTCATCTGGCATGCTTACCATCCCGATGACTTCGATCGACTTGCATGGCGCGGGCCGTCGCCCGCGTGAACTGGGGGTTTACATGAAATCGAGCCGCTTGTGGCGTGCTCTGACGCCACTGATCACCGTGGGCGCCGTGGCGCTCGCGCTGGTCGGCTGCTCCAGTTCGGGCAGCGACGGCTCGTCGGTCGACTCGACCAGCTCCACGCCCGGCCAGGTCAGCGGAACGCTCCGGCTGGGCTACTTCCCGAACCTCACCCACGCGCCGGCGCTGTACGGGGTCGAGAAGGGCATCTTCACCAAGGACCTCGGCCCCGGGGTCACGCTGAAGCCCGCGACGTTCAACTCCGGTACGCAGGAGGCCGAGGCGATCCTCTCCGGCGCGATCGACGCCGGCTACATCGGCCCGAACCCCGCGGTCAACAGCTTCATCAAGTCCAACGGTGACGCGATCCGGATCATCTCCGGGGTGACCTCCGGTGGCGCGTCCCTGGTGGTCCGGCCCGAGATCGCCTCGGTCGCCGACCTCAAGGGCAAGACGATCGCCACCCCGGGTCTGGCCAACACGCAGGACGTGGCGCTGCGCTACTTCCTGAAGAAGAACGGCCTCAGGACCGACACCCAGGGCGGCGGTGACGTCTCGATCAAGCCGCAGGACAACTCCCTGACGGTGGACGCCTTCCAGAACAAGGCGATCGACGGCGCCTGGGTGCCCGAGCCGACCGCGTCCCGGCTGGTGGCCGTCGGCGGCAAGGTGCTCGTCAACGAGGCCGACCAGTGGCCCGAGACGAACGGCAAGTTCGTCACCACGCTGCTGATCGTGCGCACCGCCTACCTCAAGAAGAACCCGGAGATCGTCCGGCGCCTCATCACGGCGAACGTGGAGTCGATCAACGGGCTCAACGCCGACCTGGCCGCGGGTGCGACGGTCGCCAACACCGCGCTGGGCAAGCTCACCGGCAAGCCGCTGCCCGACAAGGTGCTCGCCTCGGCCTGGAAGTCGCTCACCTTCACCCCGGACCCGATCGCGAAGTCGCTGCTGCTGTCGGCCCAGCACCAGGAGGAGCTTGGCCTGCTCAAGGGCGCCAAGCTGGACGGGATCTTCGACCTCACCACGCTCAACGACGTCCTGACCAAGCAGGGCAAGGCCACCGTCGCCGATTCCTGATCATTCGTAGGGCGGGCCCCGGTCAGCGCCGGGGCCCGCGACCAGTTCGACCGGGGGAACAACCCATGACCGCAGTCCTGCCCGACACGGCCCTGCGCATCGACGGCGTCAGCCGGTTCTTCGGCACCGGCGCAGCCCAGGTGCAGGCCCTGGACAACGTGAGCCTGGACGTCCGGTCCGGGGAGTTCCTCTGTCTGCTCGGCGCGTCGGGCTGCGGTAAGTCGACCCTGCTCGGGCTGATCGCCGGCCTGGACGCCCCGTCGACCGGCACGGTGGACACCACCGGTCGGCGGACCGGGATGATGTTCCAGGACTCCGCGTTGCTGCCGTGGCTGACCGCCGGCGGCAACGTCGAGGTACCGCTGCGGCTGCGCGGCATCCGCCGGGCCGAACGTCGAGCCCGGGTGGACGAGCTGCTCTCGATGGTCCGCCTCGCCGGGATGGCGGACCGTCGCCCGCACGAGCTCTCCGGTGGGATGCGCCAACGGGTCAGCCTCGCCCGGGCCTTCGCCCAGGAGGCCGACATCCTGTGCATGGACGAGCCGTTCGGCGCGCTCGACGCGATGACCCGGGACCTGTTGCACGACGAGCTCGAACGGATCTGGCGGCAGACCGGGGTCACGGTCATCTTCGTGACCCACGACGTGCGGGAGGCCGTCCGGCTCGGGGACCGCATCGTGCTGCTGTCGTCCCGGCCCGGGCGGGTGGCCGAGGTCTTCGACGTCGACATCGACCGACCACGACGGATCGACTCGACCCAGGTGGCCGAACTCGCCACCCGGGTGACCACTCGGCTGCGTGAGGAGGTCGGCCGTCATGGCCACTGACATCGGCATCAACCGGAGTTCCCTGACCAAGGGCGACACCAGCGCGCCGGGTGACACCCGGACCGCGGCGGACGACCTTGACCCGGGCGTCCTCGCCGGTCTGGACGCGCTGGACATCCCGACCGCGCAGAGCCGACCGCTGGCGGGTCGGGCCTGGGCGGCGGCCTGGCCGAAGATCGGCGCGCTCGTCGTGTTCCTGCTGGTCTGGCAGCTGGTGGTCTGGTCGGGCTGGAAGCCCACCTACGTGCTGCCCGGCCCGGTGTCGGCGTTGCGGGAGTTCGGCAGCCGCCTGGGCACCGGCCACTTCTGGGACGCGCTGGTCCGCACCATCGTGCGGGCGCTCAAGGGCTACGCGCTCGCCGTGGTGATCGGCGGCGCGGTCGGTCTGGCGGTCGCCCGGTTCACCATCCTGCGCACGGCGATCGGATCGTTCATCACCTCACTGCAGACGATGCCCTCGGTCGTCTGGTTCCCGCTGGCCATCCTGCTGTTCAAGCTGAGCGAGTCGGCGATCCTGTTCGTGGTCATCCTCGGCGCGGCCCCCTCGATCGCCAACGGCGTGATCTACGGCGTCGACTATGTGCCGCCGCTGCTGGTCCGGGTGGGCCGCAGCATGGGTGCCCGCGGGTTCTCGCTCTACCGGTACGTCGTGGCGCCGGCGGCGCTGCCCTCGGTGCTGGCCGGGCTCAAGCAGGGCTGGGCCTTCTCCTGGCGCAGTCTGATGGCCGGTGAGCTCCTGGTGATCGTGCCCGGGCATCCGTCGATCGGGGCGGATCTGCAGAACTCCCGCGAGCTGCTCGACGCGGTCGGCGTGATGGCCTCGATGATCACCATCTTCTTCATCGGTGTGGTCGTCGACGCCGCCTTCAACGCCGCCGATCGTCAGCTGCGGGCCCGTCGTGGGCTGGTGGCCGAGGGTAACTCGGCGGTGCGCGCCGCGCAGCGCGGCCGGTCGAGGAACACGGCGGACACGGCGGCGCCCGGGTCCGCCGAGGCCACAGCCGCGGGTTACCCGCCGGCTGGCCCGGGCGCGATCGGCCACGACGGCGGCGGTGCGGATGGTGGTGGTGACGCCGGTCAATCCTGACCGGTCGGCACGTCGGCGCACGTCGCCGGCACAATGGCTGCATGCAGATCTCCGCTCGCGCCGACTACGCGCTGCGCGCACTCCTGACGTTGGCGGCGAGTGACGGGCAACTCGTCAAGGGCGAGTCGCTGGCCCAGGCCCAGGATCTGCCGCTGCGCTTCCTCGAGAACATCCTCACCGACCTGCGTCGGGCGGGGTTCGTCCAGAGTCGGCGCGGGGCCGACGGCGGCTATCAGCTGGGCCGTCCCGCCGACGAGATCACGATCGCCTCGGTGATCCGGGTGACCGACGGTCCGCTGGCCAGTGTGCGTGGCCGACGTCCGGAGGACGCCCACTACGAGGGCGCCGCCAAGAACCTGCAGGACGTGTGGATCGCCGTCCGGGTGAACCTGCGCCGGGTGCTGGAGAACGTGACCCTCGCGGACGTCGCCGGTGGCCGGCTGCCCGAGATCGTCACCTCGCTCAGCGGTGAGCCCGGCGCGTGGAGCGCGCGCTGAGACCACGCCCGCGCCAGCACCTCTACCGAGCCGCGACCGCGACCAGGTGAGATCCGCACCGCGGCGGACGCGGGGGTCCGGGCCCGTCGGTCAGGTCGCACCGGGCAGGGCACGGCTGGCGGTGGCCGGCGACGCGCCGGCGGCCAGCCGGGCCCGCTGGGCCCGCAGCGCCATCCCGGCCAGCGCGTCGACGGTGAGTGCCCGCAGGTCGGTGCCGACCTGCGCGGTGGCGTCGTGGGCGGCGGCCGCGCAGACGTCCTCGACCTGGCCCAGCAGGCGCAGGGCGGTGGGCACGTCGACCGGTGTGGTCGGCAGCCGGTAGGCGGCCAGTGCCGGCACCGGCGCGCCACCGCGCGCCTCGATCTGGGCGATCAGCTGGTCGCGTAGCCGCAGATGGGCCAGCCAGCCCTCGCGGGCGCGCTGGCGGGCGAGCGCGCCCGCCGCTGTCGCCGCCTGTGGGGCGAGCGCCCCGCCGGCCGTGGCGGTCGCATAGATCGCGCCATGGCTGGCCGCGAGCATGGTGGTCAGGGCCCGCAGGATGGCTGCCTGCGGTGGCGGTGCGGCCACCCGCGTCGCCGTCGGGTTCGCCGCCGAGGCCGCTGATGTCGCCGATGCGGTCGCGGCGGGCGAGGCCGTCGGTGTGGTCGTCGGTGTGGTCGTCGCCGTGGCCAGGGCGGGGTCGCCGTCCCGGTCGAGCAGTTCGCTCTGGGCGCTCCCGGCGGCGAACAGGCTCGCGAACAGGGGGGCGAGCAGCCCACTGACCTCGAGGGCGTCGCCGCGGGCCGCGGTGGCGGCGGCGCTCTCGGCGCCGTGCAGGGTCTGGATCGTGGCGTGGAGCGCGGCGGGCGAGTCGTCGGTGCCGGCCGGCGGCAGGTCCGCCGACACCTCGCCGGTCGCCTGGGTCGGCGCCGCGGTGGTGGGGCGCCCGGCGGGTCCGGTCGCCGTGGCGGGAGGGGCGGTCGTGGGGGCGGCCGCCGGGACCTGCGCGGCGACGGTGGTGACAACGACCTCGTGATGGTCGCGCAGGGTGTCGAACAGGGCACGCCGCGCCGGATGTCGCTGGGCGGCCGCGCCGTAGGCGACCGCGAGCGCCGCCGCGCGGGTGACCGCGGCCCGGGCGGCGGCCACATCCGCGGCCGACAGGGCCCGCCCGGGCACGCCGGCTCCGGTCGATCCGGTCCTGGAACAGCCGGCACCGGTGGCCGCGGCCAGCGCGATCGCGCCCAGCCCCGCCAGAACCCGCCGCCGGGAGGCGGGTGTGCGCTGCGCGGAGTCCACGGTCAGCAAGCTTCGCACACCGCACGGGTGATGCCCCGCGCACGCCGACGTCGGCGACCCGTGATGGTGTGTTCGGACCCCACGCGAGTGCCCCCGTGAGCCGGCCGATCTCCGCCTCGGGTGGGCGGCGGATGGCCCGTCCACGGGGGGACGTACCCTGGGAATCTCATTCGTTGACGCCGACCACCGCGCACGAGGCGCGGGTGTCACCTCAATGGCCGTCCCGTGCCCCGTGACATGAGCTGCGTGGCAGTGCTCGGTGCCGGTGCCACTCGCCCTGCACGGTTGGGCGGGTCCTGGGCGCGGAGCGTCACGAACCAGGGCGTATCGGTGGGGCGCGGGTCCCGGTCCGGGCGTTCGGCCGCCGCGAGTGCTCCGCCGCTCTGTGCGGCGGTGGTGCCGACGGCGTCGAGCGGCCCGTGAGCCGGGTCGGCGAGATGATCGGATGAACGGATGCGGGAAGGGACAAGGCAGGTGTCAGGCGCGGGGGACTCCGGTTCCGGGCGGGGGAAAGGCCGGGGTGCGGCCGGGGCGGGCCGGCACTCCGGTGCGGTGGTGCGTCCGCAGGTGCGGGCCAGGCTGGAGACCAGCCTGGCCGAGGCGGGTTTCGATCTCGAAGATGTGGTGGTGACCAAGGCCGGCGCGCGCAGCGTGGTCCGGGTGGTGGTGGACCGCGACGGCGGCATCGATCTGGACGCGGTGGCCGAGGCCAGCCGGGCCGTCTCGGAGCTGCTCGACGCGGCCGAGGCGGCCGGTGAGCCACTGACCGGCGGCGCCTATGTGCTCGAGGTCACGTCGCCGGGTGTGGATCGTCCGCTGACCCGGCCGCGGCACTGGCGGCGGGCCGTGGGTCGCCTGGTGACCGTGCGGGACCTCGAGGACGTCGAGGTCTCGGGCCGGGTGGTGTCCGCCGACGAGACCGGGGCAGAGCTCTCGGTGGCGGTCGGGCCGGCCAGGCGGGGTCGTCCCCAGCCGCGCCGGATCGACCGGATCGCGTTCGAGCGGGTGGCCCGGGCCACGGTCGAGGTGGAGTTCTCCGCCACCGAGTACGATGATCTTACCGATGCGCCGTCCTCGGCACCGGATGACGATCTCGATCCGCCGGCCGATCCGGATCCGATGACCAGTGACGAGGGCCGTCAGGTCGGCGCCGAAAGCGCGGCCGGTGAGGAGATGACCCGGTGAAGCTCGACGTGGCCGCACTGCGCGGGATCGAGCGGGAGAAGGAGATCTCCTTCGAAACCCTGCTGCAGGCGCTGGAGACCGCCCTGCTCACGGCCTACCACCACACCCCGGGCTCCGCGCCGGACGCCCGGGTGGTCATCGACCGCACCAGCGGCGAGGTGGCGGTGCTCGCCCGCGAGCAGGGGCCCGACGGCGCCAGCCGGGAGTACGACGACACACCGGACGACTTCGGCCGGATCGCCACGATGACCGCCAAGCAGGTCATCATGCAGCGGCTGCGGGAGGCTCGCCAGGAGGCGACCTACGGCCAGTACGCCGACCGGGAGCACGAGATCGTCTCCGGTGTGGTGCAGCACCACGAGCAGCGAGCCGGTTCCAAGGTGGTCCTGGTCGACCTCGGCACGATCGAGGGCGTGCTGCCGCCGGCCGAGCAGGTGCCCGGCGAGCGGCTCGAGCACGGTGACCGGATCAAGTGCTACGTGGTGCACGTCGCCCGGGGCATGCACGGGCCGACCGTCACGTTGTCGCGCACCCATCCCGAACTGGTCAAGGGTCTGTTCCGGCTCGAGGTCCCCGAAGTCGCCGACGGGACGGTGGAGCTGGCCGCGATCGCCCGTGAGGCCGGTCACCGCAGCAAGATCGCCGTGCGGTCGAAGGTGGCGGGGGTGAACCCGAAGGGGGCGTGTATCGGGCCGATGGGCGCCCGGGTGCGCGCGGTCATGGCCGAACTACGCGGTGAGAAGATCGACATCGTGGACTGGTCGGCGGACCCGGCGACGTTCGTCGGCAGCGCGCTGTCACCGGCCCGGGTGGCCCGGGTCGACGTGACGGACCTGGCCAGTCGCTCGGCCCGGGTGGTCGTTCCCGACTACCAGCTGTCGCTGGCGATCGGTCGAGAAGGGCAGAACGCCCGGCTCGCCGCCCGGCTGACCGGCTGGCGTATCGACATCCACTCCGACGCGGAAGGTCCGACGGCGGAGGCGGAGCCGGCCGGCGACGCCCCGGCCGTGCGCCGATCTTCCGCGACCGGCGGCCCCTCCCGGGGGCGGGCGGGATAGACTGGTGATGGCGTGCCGTGCGGAACCCATCCGTACCTGTATTGGATGTCGAAGCCGCGCGCCGAGTTCCGATCTCCTGCGTATCGTCGTGGACGGTGCCGAGCTCCTGCCGGATGCTCGTCGTCGGCTGCGTGGCCGGGGTGCGCACCTGCATCCGGATCAGGCGTGTCTCGAGCTCGCGGAGCGTCGCAAGGCGTTCCCGCGGGCCCTGCGTGTGCCGGGTCCACTGGAGGCGGAGCGGATCAGGCGGTACCTGGAACAGCTCGGTTCCGGCGCGGTCGACCCGGTGACGCGGGTTGGTCGCCCGGAGCGGCCGTCGGGGTCCCGGCTGGCCGAGAAATCGGGTAAAGAAAGAGGGGCACCGCGCGGCAGCGGGGTGTCGGCAGGGAGGGCTCGGGCATCGGCGGTAGCCGGCATCCGGCCAGGTACACAGGCGGCGCCACATGACGTCGACACGGAAGCAGGTCGAGACAGCGATGATCGCTCAATGAGCACCCAGCCATGATCACGACCGGCAGGTAACGAGGTCACGCGGGCACGGACCGCGGGCCGATAGAAGGAGCACCGTGGCAGGAAAGGCCCGCGTACACGAGCTCGCCAAGGAGCTTGGTGTCGACAGCAAGACCGTTCTCGCCAAGCTGAAAGATCTCGGTGAGTTCGTGAAGTCCGCCTCGTCCACTGTCGAGGCACCCGTCGTGCGCAAGCTCAAGGAGGCGTTCCCGGCCGAGGGTGGTGCCGCCGGTGGCGGTCGCCCCGGTGGCCGGCCCGCCGGCAACGGAGCCCGTCCGGGCCCGCCGCCGCGTCCCGGCCCCGCACCGCGTCCCGGCCCCCGGCCGGTTCCCGGTCGCCCTGGTCCCGTTCCGGCCCGACCGGCTCCCGCGTCCGGGCCGTCCGCGCCCGCGGCGCCCGCACCGTCGGTGCAGGCCGCGCCCAGCCCCGTCGTGGCGCCGGTGAGTCCGCCGAGCCCGGCGCCGGTGGCGGCACCTCGTCCCGTGGCGGCCAGCGCCGCGGCGCCCGCCGCACCGGCGGCGCCCGCGGCACCGTCCGCGCCCGCGGCACCCGCGTCGACTCCGGCGGCGGCAGGTCCGCGCCCCGGCGCGCCGGCGGCCCCGGGTGGCCGGTCCCGTCCGGGTGGCCCCGGTGGCTCGGCTCCGGCCGGGCCCGGTGGCGCCCCGGCTGGTGGCGCGCCCCGGCCAGGCCCGCGTCCGGGTCCCCGGCCGCGCTCGCCCGGTAACAACCCCTACACGACACCGTCCGCCGGGCCCCGCCCGTCGGGCGCTCAGTCCGGTGGTCAGTCCCCGGCCTCGCCGCCGCGTGCCGGTGGTCCGCGGCCGGGTCCGCGCCCCGGTGGCTCGCGTCCCGGTGGCGCTGGCCCCGGCGGTCCCGGTGGGCCTCGTCCCTCGCCCGGCTCGGTTCCGCCGCGGCCCGGTTCGCGCCCCGGTGGCCAGGGCAGCGGCATGCCGCCGCGTCCGGGTGGCAGCGGTGGCCCGCGTCCGGGTGGCAGCGGTGGTCCGCGCCCGAACGCGAACATGTTCCAGCCTCGTCCGGCCGGCGGCGCTCCCGGGCGTCCCGGTGGTGGCGGCGGTGGCGGCGGCGCTCCCGGGCGTCCCGGTGGCGGCGGCGGCGGCGCACGTCCCGGCGGCTTCGCCGGGCGTGGCGGTGCGCCGGGTCGTCCCGGTGGCGGCGGCGGTGCCGGTGCCGGTGCGCCGGGTCGTCCCGGTGGCGGCGGTGGCGGTCGGCCGGCGGCCGGCGGTCGCGGTCGCGGCGGTACCACGGCGGGCGCGTTCGGCCCCGGTGGGCGTGGGCGTCCCGGACGCCAGCGCAAGTCCAAGCGGGCGAAGCGGCAGGAATGGGAGAGCGGCCTGGAGGCGCCGCGGATGGGCGCGATGGTCCCCCGTGGCAACGGGCAGGCCATTCGTCTTCCGCGCGGCGCTTCACTGGCGGACTTCGCTGACAAGATCGACGCGAACCCCGGTGCGCTGGTCCAGGTCGTGTTCACCCAGCTCGGCGAGATGGTGACCGCGACGCAGTCCTGCACCGACGAGACGCTGCAGCTGCTGGGCGTCACCCTCGGCTACGAGGTGCAGATCGTCAGCCCCGAGGACGAGGACAAGGAGCTGCTGGAAAGCTTCGACCTGTCCTTCGGTGGGGCGTACGGGGACGACGTCGAGCTCGTCACCCGGCCGCCGGTCGTGACCGTCATGGGTCACGTCGACCACGGTAAGACGAAGCTGCTCGACGCCATCCGGTTCACCGACGTGGTCGCGGGTGAGGCCGGTGGCATCACCCAGCACATCGGTGCCTACCAGGTGCGGGCGACGGTCGACGGTTCCGACCGGCCGATCACCTTCATCGACACCCCGGGCCACGAGACCTTCACCGCCATGCGTGCCCGTGGTGCCCAGGTCACCGACATCGTGGTCCTGGTCGTCGCGGCGGACGACGGCGTGAAGCCGCAGACCATCGAGGCGCTCAACCACGCCCAGGCGGCGAACGTGCCGGTCGTCGTGGCTGTCAACAAGATCGACAAGGAGGGCGCGGACCCGGCCAAGGTCCGCGGCCAGCTCACCGAGTACGGCCTGGTCGCCGAGGAGTACGGCGGCGACACGATGTTCGTCGACGTCTCCGCCCGTAACCGGGTCAACATCGACGGTCTGCTCGAGGCCATCGTGCTCACCGCCGACGCCTCGCTGGACCTGCGGGCGCCGACGGACAGCGAGGCCCAGGGTGTCGCGATCGAAGGTCGTCTCGACCGTGGTCGCGGCCCGGTGGCGACGGTGCTCGTCCAGCGCGGCACGCTGCGCGTCGGTGACTCGGTCGTCGCCGGCGAGGCGTTCGGCCGGGTGCGCGCCATGCTCGACGAGCATGGCGACCAGGTGACCGAGGCGGGTCCGGCCCGTCCGGTGCAGGTGCTCGGCTTCACGAGCGTTCCCGACGCCGGGGACAACTTCCTCGTGGTGCCCGAGGACCGGGTGGCCCGTCAGATCGCCGAGCGCCGCCAGGCCCGCGAGCGCAACGCCGAGCTCGCGCTCAGCCGTGGCCGTCCGACGCTGGAGAACATCCTCGAGCGGATGAAGGAAGGCGAGAAGACCCAGCTCAACCTCATCCTCAAGGGCGATGTCTCCGGTTCGGTCGAGGCCCTCGAGGACGCCCTGCTCAAGATCGATGTGGGCGACGAGGTGGGTCTGCGGATCATCGACCGCGGTGTCGGTGCGATCACCGAGACGAACGTGATGCTGGCATCGGCGTCCGACGCGGTGATCATCGGCTTCAACGTCCGGCCGCAGGGCAAGGCGACGGAGCTGGCCGACCGCGAGGGCGTCGAGGTCCGCTACTACTCGGTGATCTACCAGGCCATCGAGGACATCGAGAACGCGCTCAAGGGCATGCTCAAGCCGGTCTACGAGGAGGCCCAGCTCGGCACCGCCGAGGTCCGGGAGGTCTTCCGGGTGCCGCGCATCGGCAACGTCGCGGGTTCGCTGGTCCGCTCCGGGATCATCCGGCGCAACGTCAAGGCCCGCCTCATCCGCGATGGCGTGGTCGTGGCGGACAACCTCACGGTCGAGTCGCTCAAGCGGTTCAAGGACGACGCCACCGAGGTGCGCGAGGGCTACGAGTGCGGTATCGGGCTCGGGTCGTTCAACGACATCAAGGTGGACGACATCATCGAGGCCTTCGAGCAGCGGGAGGTTCCCCGCACCTGAGGCACCACACGTCGCCGGGGCCGGTCGGATCGGCCGGCCCCGGCGGTGGTGGCGCCCCGTCCGACGGGGATGTCATGTGGATCGCGAGTCTGAGCCTTGATCTCCTTCTCGGGGACGTGCACTCCCTGAAGGAGAAGCGGTCCGTGGTGCGGCCGATCGTGGCCGAGCTGCGCCGTCGCTTCGCGGTCAGTGTGGCCGAGACCGGTCAGCTCGACCTGCATCGCCGCGCGGAGATCGGCGTGGCGGTCGTGGCCGCGGACCGTGGCCACTGCATGGAGGTACTGCGCGCCTGCGAGCAGCTTGTCGCGCAGCGCCCGGAAGTCGACGTTCTCGCCGCCCGCGAACGGGTGTTCACCGAGGACGACGCGGATGGTGCGTCCTTCCCGGATCCGGCCGTCCGGTAGCGGACGGGGCCCGCGGGGACGACGACGGACATGTGAACGAGGAGGTGGACGGTGGCGGATCCAGCCCGGGCGCGCCGGTTGGCGGTGCGCATCCGTGAGGTGGTCGCGTCCATGTTGGAACGCGGCGTCAAGGATCCTCGACTCGGCATGGTCACGGTGACCGATGTCCGGGTCAGCCCGGACCTGGTGGACGCGACGGTCTTCTACACCGTCTACGGCGGCGAGGCCGACCGGCAGGCCTCGGCCGAGGCGCTGGAGTCGGCCCGCGGACTGCTGCGCAGCCAGGTGGGCCGGGCCACCGGGGTGAAGAACACCCCGACCCTGACCTTCGTGCACGACCGGCTGCCCGATGACGCCCGTCATCTCGAGGATCTGATCAGTGTGGCGCGGGCACGCGACGCCCGGCTGGTGGAGGTCCGTCGGGACGCGAGCCCCGCCGGCGAGGAGGATCCCTATCGACGTCCGCGGGTGATCGACGAGGACGACCCGCTCGAGGATGATGACGCCGTGGACGAGGGTACCGACGACAGCCGCGGGTACCTCGACGATCGGGATCGCGACGCGGTCGGCGACCTTGATGTGACAGGCCGTTAGAGGAAGGCTCGCGGGTCGGCGGGCACGGCGAGGGAGACGGGCGATGATCGATCGGAGCGGCCCCGCGGCGGACCGGGCGGCACTCGTCGGGCTGCTACGCGAAACCATCGCCGCCGGTGAGGAGATCCTGCTGGCGGCGCACGTCGCCCCGGACGCCGACAGCCTCGGTTCGGCGCTGGCCCTGGGGCTGGCGCTGCGCCGTCTGGGCGCCCGGGTCCGGGTGTCCTTCGACGCCGAACCGTTCGCGGTGCCCCGCACGCTGCGTTTCCTCGCCGGCCAGGAGCTGCTGGTCGACCCGGCCGCGATCGGCGTCGCCCCCTACCTGGTCGTCACCCTGGACGCCGACAGCCCGGCACGCCTGGGTCGGCTCGCCGCGGCGGCCACGGCACCCGGCACGCGGACCGTGGTGATCGACCATCACCCGTCCAACACCCGCTTCGGCGCCGTCAACCTGGTCGACAGCACGGCCGCGGCGACCAGCGTGCTGGCCGTCGACGTCATCGACGCGCTCGGCGTGCCGTTGGACGTCGACATGGCCGCCGCCCTCTACGCCGGCCTGGTCACCGACACCGGATCGTTTCGCTCCGCCGCGACGACGGCCGCGGAGCACCGGCTGGCCGCCCGCCTGCTGGAGACCGGCATCCGCCACGACCTGATCAGCCGGGACCTGTGGGACGACCATCCCTTCGGCTACGTCCAGCTGCTGGGCTCGGTGCTCGGGCGGGCCCGCCTCGAACCCGAGCACGACCTGGTCTGGAGCTGGTGTGAGCAGCGGGATCTGCTGGCGGCCGGCCTCGCCCCGGACGAGATCCAGGGGTTCATCGACATCCTGCGCTCGGTGTCGGACGCGGAGGTCGCGTTGATCTGCCGGCAGGACAGCACCGGCTGGAACGTGTCGGTGCGCTCACGCGGTGGCCTCGACGTCGGCGCCGTGTGCGTGACCCTCGGCGGCGGCGGGCACCGGCTGGCCGCGGGCTTCCGCTCCACCGCCGAACTCGTCTCGCTGATGGACCAGGTACGCGCGGCGTTGGCACCGGCCACGGCGTTGGGAGCCCGGTGAGTCCGCACGGACGCGGCACCGGCCCGCAGGTGGACGGCCTGCTCGTCCTCGACAAGCCGGCCGGCTGCACCTCCCATGACGTGGTCGCGCGGGCCCGACGGATTCTGGGGCAGCGCCGGATCGGTCACGCCGGCACCCTCGACCCGATGGCGACCGGGGTGCTGTTGCTCGGCGCCGGACGCGCCACCCGGCTGCTGGGCCATCTCGCGCTGACGGACAAGACCTACACGGCGACGATCCGCCTCGGCCGGACGACCACCACCGACGACGCGCAGGGCGAGCCGCTGGTGGACCGGCCGGTCGACGTCGACGACGTGGCGCTGCTCCGGGAGCTGGGCGCGCTCACCGGTGCGATCGACCAGGTGCCCTCGAGCGTGAGCGCGGTGAAGGTCGACGGTGTGCGGGCCTACGCCCGGGTCCGCGCCGGAGAGCAGGTGGAACTCGCCGCCCGGCGGGTCACGGTGCACCGCTTCGACCTGCTGGCGCGCCGCGGCGACGACCTCGACGTGGTGGTGGACTGCTCCAGCGGTACCTACATCCGGGCGCTCGCGCGTGATCTCGGGTCGGCGCTGGGATGCGGGGGGCATCTGGTGGCGCTGCGGCGCACCGTCGTGGGTCCCTTCGAGCTGGCGGCGGCGGTGAGTCTGGACACCTTCGCGCAGCGGGGAGCGGCGGCGCTCACACCGCTGGGGGAGGCGGTGTCGACCAGCTTCGCCCGCCGTGAGGTCGCCGGCGCGCAGGCTGTCGACGTCACCCACGGCCGGCGCCTGACGCCGCTGGGACAACCCGGTACCTACGGGGTGTTCGACCCGGACGGGACGGTGCTGGCGCTGGTGGAGGAGACCGCCGACACCGTCCGCTCGCTGGTCGTGTTCGCCCCGGCCTGAGGTGGATATCCGGTCGCGGTGACCGGGGCGCCGAGGGCCGCGTGGCCCGGTGCCACCACCGGTGGTGGTGCCGCCCGGACGGTGCAGCACGGGAATGTCCTAGGCTTCCCTGCGTGCATACGTGGCGGGGCGCCGAGAACACGCCGGCCGAGTGGGGCGGCGGGGTGGTCACGATCGGTTTCTTCGACGGCGTGCACCGGGGCCACCGGCGCATCATCGGTGAGGCGGTGGCCCGGGCGCACGATCGCGGCCAGCCGGCGCTGGCGCTGACCTTCGATCCGCATCCCGGTGAGGTGCTGCGTCCCGGCAGCCATCCGGCGTTGCTGACCACCCTGCGGTACAAGACCGAGCTGCTGGCCGAGATCGGTGTCGACGCACTGTGCGTGCAGCCGTTCACGGCCGGGTTCAGCCAGGTGTCGGCATCCGACTTCGTCCACGAGATCCTGCTGCGGCGGCTGCGGACCAGCGTCGTGGTGGTCGGGGAGAACTTCAGCTACGGCCACCGGGCGGCCGGGCGGCTGAGCACGCTCATCGCCGACGGCGCGGCCGCAGGGTTCGAGGTGCGCGGCGTGCCGCTGGTCCGGGCGGGGGAGCGGGTGCTGTCCTCGACGGAGATCCGCCGTCTGGTCGCGGCCGGTGACGTCGAGTCGGCCGCGGCGGCGCTCGGTCGCCCGCACCGGGTCGAGGGTGAGGTCGTGCACGGCGACGCCCGCGGTCGCACGATCGGCTATCCGACCGCGAACATGGACGCGACGCCGTGGGCCGCGGTGCCGGCCGACGGCGTGTACGCCGGGTTCGCCTGCTGGGGGGAGCATCGCCAGCCGGCCGCGATCTCCATCGGTACGAATCCGACCTTCGCCGGGCGAGAGCGCCGGGTGGAGGCGTTTCTGCTCGATTTCGACGGAGACCTCTACGGCGCGTACATGGCGTACGAGTTCACCCATCGGCTGCGTCCGACGTTGCGCTTCGACTCGGTGGACGAACTGGTCACCCAGATGGCCGCCGACGTCGAGACGACCCGGACGGTGACCCTGTCGGTGTGAGCCCGGTCGGTGTGAGCCCGGTCGGTGTGGGCCCGGTCGGTGTGAGCTCGGTCGGTGGGAGAGCCCAGGCCGGTGGGAGCCCAGGTCGCTGGGAGCCTCGATCGGTGGGAGCCCAGGTCGGATGGGCGAGGGCGGGCGAGGGCGGGCGAGGGCGGTCGGGCGCGGATGGCCGGCCGGTGACCGGGGGGTTCGCCGTCGGTTGATAAGCTTCGGGGTCAGGCGGGAGTGGCGTGTCCGGATCCAGCGGCGAGATGGCCGCGGACCGGCTGTCGATCCGGGTGGTGAAGACCCCGGACGCACGCCGTCCCGAAGCAGAGGAGAGGGTTCAGCGTGCCGCTCGCGAGCGACGTCAAGCAGAAGATCATGTCGGACTATGCCACCGTGGAGCGGGACACCGGCTCGCCGGAGGTCCAGGTCGCGATGCTGACCAGGCGGATCAGTGACCTGACCGAGCACCTCAAGGTGCACAAGCACGACCATCACAGCCGCCGCGGCCTGCTCCTGCTGGTCGGGCGCCGGCGCCGGCTGCTGAACTACCTGTCGAAGACCGATATCAACCGGTACCGGTCGCTGATCGAGCGACTCGGGCTACGTCGATAGCGCCCAAGAGGGAGCGGACCCGCCCGGGACGCTCCCTCTGCCGCATCGGGGGGTAGGTACCCGGTGCGGCAGGTGCCGGCGGGGTTCCCGCCGGCACGATGAAGGACCTGACCGGGTCCGTGACGGCGGGATCCGCCGGTCCTCGGTCGTGGTCGCCGGGTGCGAGCTTTCCGCTCGTGCTCCCGGGGGCCTCGAC
Source organism: Frankia sp. AgPm24 (assembly GCF_023243055.1). Classification (NCBI taxonomy): domain Bacteria; kingdom Bacillati; phylum Actinomycetota; class Actinomycetes; order Frankiales; family Frankiaceae; genus Frankia; species Frankia sp. AgPm24. The sequence continues at coordinate 20,588 of NZ_JALKFW010000171.1, forward strand.
TGAGCACCGGCATCCTCGAAACGCGGACCCGGCCGGAACACACGATCGGCTGCGTGGACCCGGCCGACGACGAGGATGGAGTGGCTTCGAGTGGACGACTCGACACATGCGGCAGAGGCGGTCATCGCGACCCCGGCCGGTACCCGCACGGTGCGTTTTGAGACCGGCCGGCTGGCCAGGCAGGCCGCCGGATCGGCGGTCGCCTTCCTGGGCGACACCATGGTGCTGTCCGCGACCACGTTCAGCAAGCAGCCCAAGGAACAGCTCGACTTCTTCCCCCTGACGGTGGACGTCGAGGAGCGGATGTACGCCGCCGGGCGCATCCCCGGCTCGTTCTTCCGCCGTGAGGGCCGGCCCAGCGAGGACGCGATCCTCACCTGTCGGCTGATCGACCGGCCGCTGCGCCCGTCGTTCGCCAAGGGCCTGCGCAACGAGATCCAGGTCGTGGCCACCGTGCTCGCCCTGGACCCGAACACCCTCTACGACGTGGTCGCGATCAACGCGGCGAGCGCGTCGACGACGCTGTCCGGTCTGCCGTTCTCCGGTCCGATCGGTGCGACCCGGGTCGGCTACGTCGACGGTGAGTGGATCGCCTTCCCGACGCACGAGGAGCTCTCCCGGGCCACCTTCGACATGGTCGTCGCCGGCCGGGTCGTCGACGGCGGCGATGTGGCGATCATGATGGTGGAGGCGGAGGCGACCCCGGGCACGGTGGAGCTGATCGCCGGGGGCGCTCCCGCGCCGACCGAGGAGGTCGTCGCCGCGGGTCTGGAGGCCGCCAAGCCCGCCATCCGTGAGCTGTGCCGGGCGCAGAGCGAACTGGCCGCGGCCGCCGGCAAGCCGATCCGGGAGTTCCCGGTCTTCGTCGACCACCAGGACGACGTGTTCGACGCGCTGTCCGCCGCGGTGGGCGACGAGCTGGGCGCGGCGCTGCGCATCGCCGGCAAGACCGAGCGCGAGGCCGAGCTCGACCGGGTCCGCGGGCTCGCGGCGGAGAAGGTCGCCGCCCAGTTCGAGGGTCGGGAGAAGGAGATCAACCCGGCCTACCGGGCGCTGACCAAGAAGCTGGTGCGCTCCCGGATCGCCACCGAGGGTGTGCGCATCGACGGTCGGTCGACGACCGAGATCCGGGCGCTGTCGGCCGAGGTCGACTACATCCCGCGGGTGCACGGCTCGGCGCTGTTCGAGCGGGGTGAGACGCAGATCCTCGGCGTCACGACGCTCGCGATGCTGCGCATGGAGCAGACGGTCGACACGCTCAACCCCGACCGCACCAAGCGGTACATGCACAACTACAACTTCCCGCCGTACTCCACCGGTGAGACCGGCCGGGTGGGTTCGCCCAAGCGTCGCGAGATCGGCCACGGCGCGCTCGCCGAGCGGGCGCTGCTGCCGGTGCTGCCCAGCCGCGAGGAGTTCCCCTACGCGATCCGCCAGGTCTCCGAGGCGCTGAGCTCCAACGGCTCCACCTCGATGGGTTCGGTCTGCGCGAGCACGCTGTCGCTGCTCAACGCCGGTGTGCCGCTCAAGGCGCCGGTCGCCGGCATCGCGATGGGTCTCATCCACGCCGATGGCACCTACGTCACGTTGACCGACATCCTCGGTGCCGAGGATGCCTACGGCGACATGGACTTCAAGGTCGCCGGCACCCGTGACTTCGTCACCGCGCTGCAGCTGGACACCAAGCTCGACGGCATTCCCGCCTCGGTGCTGGCCGCGGCGCTGCAGCAGGCCCGCGGCGCGCGGCTGACGATCCTGGACGTGATGGCCGAGGCCATCGGCAGCCCGGACGAGATGTCCGCGCACGCCCCGCGGGTCATCTCGGTCAAGATCCCGGTCGACAAGATCGGCGAGGTGATCGGGCCCAAGGGCAAGATGATCAACCAGATCCAGGCCGACAGCGGCGCCGAGATCACCGTCGAGGACGACGGCACGATCTACATCGGCGCCGTGGACGGCCCGTCCGCCGAGTCCGCCCGCTCGGCGATCAACGCGATCGCGAACCCGCAGATGCCGGAGGTCGGCGAGCGCTACCTCGGCACGATCGTCAAGATCACGAACTTCGGGGCGTTCGTGTCACTCACCCCGGGTCGGGACGGTCTGCTGCACGTGTCCAAACTCAAGACGCTCTCCGGCGGCAAGCGGGTGGAGAAGGTCGAGGACGTGCTCACCGTCGGGCAGAAGCTCCAGGTGGAGATCACCGAGATCGACAACCGGGGCAAGATCTCGCTCTCGCCGATCGCCGAGGCCGCCGACGCGGCGTCGACCTCCTGACGGCCGCGTCGTGACCGACACGCCTACCCCGGATCTGGCCCCGTCCCGGCTGACCACCGGCGGGTTCACCAGCGAATCGCTGCTGGACGGCACCGTGCGCCGCACGGTGCTGCCCGGCGGCCTTCGGGTCATCACCGAGCGGGTTCCGGGAGTCCGCTCGGCCGCGATCGGCGTCTGGGTGGGCGTGGGCTCGCGCGACGAGACACCGGTGACCGCGGGCTGCTCGCACTACCTCGAGCACCTGCTGTTCAAGGGGACGACCCGACGGGACGCGCTGACCATCAGCGCGTCGGTGGAGGCGGTCGGCGGCGACCTGAACGCCTTCACCAGCAAGGAGTACACCTGCTACTACGCGCGGGTGCTCGACACCGATCTGCCGATGGCCGTCGACGTCGTCGCCGACATGGTGACCAGCTCGTTGGTGACCGCCGACGACGTCGAGGCCGAGCGGGGCGTGATCCTCGAGGAGATCGCCATGCACGAGGATGACCCGGGGGACGTCGTCCACGACGTGTTCGCCGAGGCCATGCTCGGTTCCTCGGCGCTCGGCCGCCCGGTGCTCGGCACGATCGAGTCGATCGAGGGGCTCGGCCGGGAGACGATCGCCGACTACTACCACGGTCGTTACGTTCCCCCGGCGCTGGTCGTCGCGGTGGCCGGCAACCTCGAGCACGAGCGTGCGCTCGACCTGGTCGCCGACGCCTTCGGTGCGCGCCTGGGCGCCGGCGTCACACCGCAGCCGGTGCGCGCCGGGCGGTACGCCTACCCGCCGGCACCCGGCATCGTGGTCTCCGAGCGGCCGACCGAGCAGGCGAACCTGGTGCTCGGCACGGTCGGGCTGTCCCGGCACGACCCACGCCGGTTCGCCCTCGGGGTGCTCTCGACCGCGCTCGGTGGCGGGATGAGCTCCCGGCTGTTCCAGGAGGTCCGGGAGAAGCGCGGGCTCGCCTACTCGGTGTACTCGTTCGCCTCCCACTTCGCAGACGCCGGCCTGTTCGGCGTCTACGCCGGTTGCGGTCCGCGGCGCGCCGACGAGGTGCTCGCGATCGCCCGGGACGAGGTGCGGGCGATCGCCGAGCGCGGGATCACCGCCGAGGAACTCGACCGGGCCCGCGGGCAGAGCCACGGCTCGCTCGTGCTGGGCCTGGAGGACACCGGCTCGCGGATGAGCCGGCTGGGCAAGAGTGAACTCGCCCACGGGGAACTGCTCTCGATCTCCGAGATCATCGCCCGGGTGGACGCGGTGACACTCGAGGACGTACGCGAGATCGCGGCGACCCTGGTGGCGCAGCCCTGGGCACTGGGCGTCATCGGGCCGTTCGACGACCACGATTTCAGCGCCGCCGTCGCCAGCTGAGATCGGCCCGGGCCGGCCCGGGTTTCGGGGTCGGCCCGGGATCAGGCGGCCCCGCGGGGTGCGAGAGGGGAACAGGCACGATGAGTGATCGGCTGGCGGTCGGGGTGCTCGGGGCCCGCGGCCGGATGGGGGCCACGGTCTGCGCGGCCGTCGAGGCGGCACCGGATCTGGACCTGGTCGCGGCCGTCGGCACCGGCGAGCAGCGGGAGCCGCTGTGCGCCGCCGACGTGGTCGTCGACTTCACCACACCGGACGCGGTGCTCGACAACATCCGGTGGTGCGTCGAGGCCGGGCGGCACGTCGTCGTCGGCACCACCGGCTTCGACGACGCCCGGCTGGACACCGTCCGCGGCTGGCTCGCCGGGTCAGCCGGGGTCGGCGTGCTGGTGGCGCCGAACTTCGGTGTCGCGGCGGTACTCATGATGACCTTCGCGGCGCGGGCCGCCCGGTTCTTCGACTCGGTGGAGATCGTCGAGCTGCACCATCCGAACAAGATCGACGCGCCGAGCGGAACGGCGCGGCGCACCGCGGAACTGGTCGCGGCGGCCCGCCGCGCCGCCGGGCTCGCCCCGGCCGGTCCGGACGCCACCACGTCGGCCCTGGACGGGGCCCGCGGGGCCCGGGTGGACGGCGTGCCCGTGCACGCCGTACGTCTGGCCGGGCTGGTCGCCCACCAGGAGGTCCTGCTCGGGGGCGCGGGCGAGACGCTCACCCTGCGCCACGACTCCTACGACCGGACGTCGTTCATGCCGGGCGTCCTGCTGGCGGTGCGCGAGATCGTCGGCCGCCCCGGCCTGACCGTCGGCCTGGAGCACCTGCTCGACCTCGGCTGAGCCGGCGGGTCCCCGGCCGGCCGGGCGGTATCGGCCTGGCACCAAGGTGGCGGGGGATGCTGTCGGCACCGCGTCAGCACGATCGCGGGCACTGCGATCGTGCTCGGAGACCGCAAAAGATAGGTTCCCGGGTGTGGTCGGACACGTTGACCGCCGCTCGGCGGCGAGCTCCCACAGCGTCTACGGTATTGATCTTGGGACGACGTTCAGTTGCGTGGCCCGGGTCACCGAGACCGGTGAGCCGCGGATAGTCCCGTTGGCGGGGGACACGCAGACCCTGCCAAGCGTCGTGCTGTTCGTCGGCGCCGACGACTACATCACCGGTCAGCCGGCCCGTGAACTCGCCCGGGCCCGTCCCGACGACGTCTGTTCCCTGGTCAAACGCAGGATGGGTGACGGCGACTGGCGTTTTGTCACCCAGGGCACGGCCTGGTCGGCGCCGGCGGTCAGCGGGCTGATCCTCAAGGCCCTCGTCTCCGACGCGGCCCTGGCGACCGGCGAACCGGTGCGCGACGTCGTCATCACCGTCCCGGCCTACTTCGGCGACGAGGAACGGCGCGCCACGGTGCTCGCCGGCGAGTACGCGGGGCTGTCCGTCGTCGATGTCATCAACGAGCCGACGGCCGCGGCCCTGTCCTACGGGTTCGCCAGGTTCGAGATCGGCGGCCGGCGCACCCTCGGCGGCCCGGGCACGGTGGCCGAGGAGGTCGCGCTCGTCTACGACCTGGGCGGCGGCACGTTCGACGTGACGGTGGTGGAACTCGCCGACCGGCGGGTGTCGGTCGTCGCCATCGACGGCGACCACCAGCTGGGCGGAGCGGACTGGGACGAGAAGATCGTGCTGCTGCTCGGTGACCGCTTCCTCGCCGAACATCCCGGCGCACCGGACCCGTTGGACTCCTCCGAGGCGGCCCAGGTCCTGCTGCTCGCCGCCGAACGGGCCCGCCGCGAGCTCACCGACGTCGAGCGGACCACCGTCGTCGTCGAGCATGACGGCCGGCGCACCGAGGTGGTGCTGACCCGGTCGGCGCTCGAGGAGCTCACCGCCGGACTGCTGGACCGCACGATCGCCCTGACCCGGGCCGCCCAGCAGGCGGCGCTGGCCCGTGGGGTGCGTGGCATCGACCAGATCCTGCTGGTCGGTGGCGCCTCGCGGATGCCGGCGGTCGCCCGACGGCTGGCCGCCGAGTTCGGTGTTCCGGTGGCGCTCACCGATCCTGACCTGGCCGTCGCCCGTGGTGCGGCGATCTACGGTGAGAAGAAGGCGCTGGAACGACTCGTCCTCGCGGATCTGGTCACCCGCGGTCAGCTGGTCGACGGGGCCGGGGTCGACGCGGCCGCCCCGGAGGCGCTCGACGCGGCCTGCCACCGGTTGGCGCAGGCCCTGGACCTGCCGGCGTCCCGGGTCCGCCGGACGGTCGAGGTCCAGGTCGTCAACGTGGTGTCCCGCGGCTTCGGGGTGCTCGCGCTCAACCGCTTCGGTGACCAGAACGCGGTGTTCCTGGTGCACCGCAACGACCGGCTGCCGGTCGCCGTCGGACGGTCGTTCGGAACGGTTCGCGACGACCAGGACGCGGTCGTCGTCCACGTCGTCGAACAGGCCGGCGGGGTCGAGTCGCCCCGGGTCGAGGACAACAAGGTGATCGCCGAAGCGGAGATCACCGGCATTCCCGCCGGTTTCCCGGCCGGCTCGCAGATCCACATCCAGTTCCGGATGGGCTTCGACGGCATCCTCGAGGTCACCGCGACCCACGAGGGTCTGGCGCAGCGGCCGCTGACGGTCCGGGTGGAGACCTCGGCGGCGCTCAGCCAGGCCGACGTCGCCCGGGAACGTGAACAGGTGGCTCGGGCCCGTCGGGAACGGGCCACCGGCCCCGGTTTCGGCTCCGGCCCTGGCCCTGGTTTCGGCCCTGGCCCTGGCCCCGGTCGACCGGATGAGCCTGGTCCCGGCGCCGCGAACCCTGGGATCTGAGCCCGATGCCCGCCGCCGGCCCGCCCGGACCCACGCTTCCCGACTTCATCCCGGACGACTACCGCGCCCGCGTGCTCGCGTCGGTGCACCGCCGTGGCGGCGCCGAACACAGCGACCCGTTCGAGATCTACGACATCCCGCTGGCCGCCGTCGCCACCCTCACCGACGCCCAGGTCCAGGCCCGCATCGACGAGGTCTGGGCGTTCTGGCAGCGCAACCGGGACCATCCCCGTTACCGCGGTGCGATCATCGGGCTGCTCGAGCGGCACGCCGAACTCGCCGAGGCCCTCGCCGACCGCACCACCCGGCTGGCCCTGTCCGAACGGGTCGCCGCGGCCCGCGCCGAGCGGGACGACGAGCGCTTCGCCGCCCTCGACGCCGCCGCCCGTCGACTCGTCGCCCGCTTCGGTGGCCTGCCCGCGGACCGCCTCGAGGGTCTGCGTACCTGGGCCGCGACCCAGGACATCACCGCCGCCGAGTTCGACACCCGTATCCGCCGGCATCGCGTCCTGCCCGCCGCCGGCACCGAGGCGGTCACCGGCCCGGCCCACGGCGAGCAGGTCTCGCCCGCGGTGCTCCGCCAGATCCGCTCCGACCTGGACGAACTCGCCCGGATCGCCGCGACCACCCCGCCGCGCGGCCTGTTCGACCTGCTCGGTCTGCCCACGGACGCCTCGCCCGAGCGGATCCGCGCCGCCCGCGACGCCGCGCTGGCCCGCAACCGGGCCCGTCGACCAGACCGCCGCCGGGCCCTGCTCGACGACCTGCTGGCCGCCGTCCACACCCTGCTCATCGACGGCGACCCCCACGCGTACCTGGACGCCCTCGCCGCCGACACCACCACCCGGCTGCGCCCACAGGTGGCCGCCGCCGTCCTGGTCGAGGATGCCCTGCTGCCCGCGGAGGCGGCCCGGCTCGTCTCCGCGGCCCTGGCTGACGGTCTCGACCCGCACCGGGCCCAGTCCGTCGTACGGGCACTCGCCCGCGAACACGGTGTCGCCGCCCCACCGTTGCCCCCGATCACCGAGGCGCCCGCGTCCGGTGCCCGCTCCCGGCCTGGCGGGACCGCCGCGGCGGCCGGCGAGCCGGGTGGTTCGACCTCGAGGCCCGCGGACCACTCGGCGCGCCGCCCAGCCGCCGGCCCGACCCAGGGCGCGGTCGACTGGCGCGCCCACGTCTCGCGGGCGCGGGCGGCGCTGCGGGCCGGACGTCCCGTGGCGGCCAGCGATCATGTCGCCGCCGCACGGGAGGGCGCGGGAGAGACGCTGCCGCCCATTCGCGCCGTGGGGGACGAGGTCGAGGCGGCGATCCGGGCCGCCGCCACCGCCTGGGGCAGGCTCGCCGAACTGGCCGCCGCCGCGCGCTATCGCGCGGTGCTCGACGCCGTGCGTCCGGTGGTCGCCGTGGCCGCCGACGTGCCTGGTCCGGGCGGCCAGTTGCCCGGTGAACTGCTCTCCCTCGCCGAGGCACGATGCGCCGCCGCCGACGATCTCGTCGCCCGGGCGCGTGCCGCCGCGACCACAGGTCCCGGCGGCACAGGTCCCGGCGGCGCCCTGGCGCGGTCGCGTCTGATCGACGAGGCACTGGCGCTGGTCGCCGACCACACCGAGGCACTCGCCCTGCGCGACGCCACGGCGGCAACCGGTGGGTCGAGGCCAGCGCCGGCGCGGGAGCAGGGGCCGACACCGGGGGCGGTGGCCGCGCCCGCGGGGGTGTGGGTGGGCTGGGAGGCCGGGTCGGTGGTGGTGCGCTGGCAGGCGTCGACGACGCCGGGCGAGGTCCGCTACCGGGTCAGTCGGATCGGCGGGGACGGCACCAGCCGGGTGGTCGGCGTGACGTCGGCGACCGAGCTGGCCGACGGCGGCGCGTCCGTGGGCGATGTGGCCTACGCGGTCAGCGCGGGTCTCGGCCCGGTCTGGTCGCCGCCCACCCGTAGTGATGCCCCCGCCGAGGTCGCCACGGTGCCCGAGGCGGGTGATGGGCCGTCCACGCCGAGGACGGTGTCGCTGCCGCCGTCGACGATCGGCCTGCGCTGGGAGTCCGGTCGGCTGCGCTGGAACTGGCCGGCGGACTGCGCCGAGATGGTGGTGGTGGCCCGTGTCGACGAGCGGCCGCGGTCGGCGACCGACCCGGGGGCGTTCACCCGCAGGGTGACCAGTGCACGTCACCGCCGTGAGGGCGGGGTGGTCCTGCCGGCCGAACGGCCACTGCACGTCGCGGTGTTCCGCGGAACCCGCGACAGCGGCCGGCTGGTGATCGCGCCGACGGCGGCGGCCTGGCTGCGCCTCGAACCAGACACCGCGTGGAATCCACCCCCGACGTGATCCGCCCGAATGACGACGCCGGTGTAGTTTCCGGACCGATCAGCAGGAGCCGGCCTCCCAGGTGGTGCGGATGGGATTTCCCGTCACCGCACTGACGTAAGGGAGGGGTCCCCTGAAGGCGCCCGGGAGGCTGTGTACCATGCCCAAAGAGGTCGGTCGGGCTGAACTGGTCAGAACCTTGGGGGCGGCCGTGCGGCGAGGTCAGGGCATCATTTCCCAGGCGATGCAGGGCAGGCGGATGGTGTACAGCCGATCGCTGCGGCAGCAGTCTCTTCCCGTCGATTGTGGTTGATCCGATGGCCCTTTTCCCAGCCGCCCAGGCGTGGGGAGAGGGGCTTGGCCCAGCTGCCTGGCATCGCTGCCAGGGCCGGTCAGGTGGCCCGTGGGCCGCACGCTCCGGCCGTTCGGACCGGCCGGTCGTCGGAGTGAACCTTAAATCGTCCTTAATGATTCAGCTCCGGGAGCACTTCACGTGCGTGCGATAGTGACCGGCGGCGCCGGCTTCCTTGGCAGTCATCTCTGCGAGCGGCTCCTCGGCGACGGCTATGAGGTCGTCTGCTTTGACAACTTCGTCACGGGTCGACCAGAGAATGTCGATCATCTGCTGGCCGATCGGCGTTTCCGACTTGTCAACCGGGATGTCACGGATTTCATCCACGTTTCCGGCCCGGTGGATGCGGTCCTGCACTTCGCCTCGCCGGCATCTCCGGTGGATTACTACGAGTTGCCGATCGAGACACTGAAGGTGGGGTCGCTCGGCACCTTCCACGCCCTCGGCCTGGCTCGGGAGAAGAACGCGCGTTTCCTGCTCGCGTCCACCTCGGAGTCCTACGGCGACCCGCTGGTCAACCCGCAGCCGGAGACGTACTGGGGAAACGTGAACCCGGTCGGTCCGCGCAGCGTCTATGACGAGGCGAAGCGCTTCGCCGAGGCGGTCACGATGGCCTACCGGCGCAAGCACGGAGTCGACACGGCGATCGTGCGGATCTTCAACACCTACGGCCCGCGGATGCGGGTGGACGACGGACGGGCCATTCCCGCCTTCGTGTCACAGGCGCTGCGCGACGAGCCGATCACCGTCTCGGGCGACGGCTCGCAGACCCGCTCGATCTGCTACGTCGACGACCTCATCGACGGGATCGTCCGGCTGCTGCACTCCGACCTGGCCGGCCCGGTCAACATCGGCAACCCGCACGAGATGTCGATCCTCGACACCGCGCGACTCGTGCGTGATCTGTGTGGTTCGTCCGCGCCGATCACCTTCGTCCCCCGGCCGACCGACGATCCCTCGGTGCGTCAGCCCGACATCACCCAGGCCCGCACGCTGCTTGGCTGGGAGCCGAAAACGGAACTGCACGACGGTCTGAACCGCACGATCTCGTGGTTCGCGGGTCAGCTCGCCGAGCGCCGCCAGACCGTCGCCTGACCGCCGGGTGAACACCAGCCCGCCGGCTCACACCGGTGTGATTCACCGGTGGGCCGCTGCGCGACCAGGGAGTTATGTTGTCCCGGTTCCGGCTGGCCGGACGTCGGCCGTCGAGATGTCGACGACGAGGGTGCCAGCGGCGTGGATGAAGGGGGCGCGACGATGACGTCGACGCAGGCCACCAGAACGGTCCTGGTCACCGGGGCGACGGGATTCATCGGTTCGCACACCTGTGTGGACCTGCTGGCCGCGGGGCACCGGGTGATCGGAGTCGACAACTTCCTCAACTCCTCGCCCCGGGTGCTCGACCGGATCGGCAAGATCGCTGATCGTGAACTCGACTTCGTCCGCCTCGACGTGCGGGACCGGGCCGCCCTCGACGAGCTGTTCCGCCGCCAGCCGATCGACGCGGTGGTGCACTTCGCCGCGCGCAAGGCGGTCGGCGAGTCGGTCGAGATGCCGCTGGCCTACTACGACTCCAACGTGGGCGCGACCCTCGGACTGCTGCACGTGATGGGCGAACACGGCGTGCGGGACCTGGTCTTCTCCTCGTCCTGCGCCATCCACGGCACGGTCGACAAGGTGCCGATCACCGAGGACGCGCCGGTTCGTCCGACGAACCCGTACTCGCGCACGAAGTGGATCTGCGAGCAGATCCTCGCCGACCTGTGCGTCGCGGACCCGCGCTGGCACATCACCTCGCTGCGGTACTTCAACCCGGTCGGTGCGCACCCGTCCAGCCTGCTCGGCGAGGACCCGCGCGGCGTGCCGAACAACGTGATGCCCTACATCGCGCAGGTCGCGGTGGGACGCCGCGCCGAACTGTCCGTCTTCGGGGACGACTACCCGACCCCGGACGGCACCGGCGTGCGCGACTACATCCACGTGGTCGACCTGGCCCACGGCCACCGCCTCGCCCTGGACCACCTTCGCGATGTCGCCGGGCACCGGGTCATCAACCTGGGCACCGGGCAGGGGACGTCCGTCCTGGAACTGCTCGCGGCCTTCTCCGCGGCCTGCGGACGAGAACTTCCCCGGCGCATCATGGCGCGCCGCGCCGGGGACGTCGCGGCCCTGGTGGCCGACCCGACGCTCGCCCGCGAGGCGCTTGGCTGGACGGCGCGCCACGACGTCGCCCAGATGTGCCGGGACGCCTGGGAGTTCCAGCGCCTCAACCCGACCGGATATGACGACGAGGGAGCCTGATGACCACGCCGGAGCGCCCTGACCAGGCAGCGGACCGCACGTCCCGACCGCGCCTGACGGTCATCGGAACCGGATATCTCGGCGCCACCCATGCCGTCTGCATGGCGGAGCTGGGATTCGAGGTACTCGCGGTCGACGTCGACCAGTCGAAGATCGAGCGGCTGTCCGCGGGCGAGATCCCGTTCTTCGAGCCCGATCTCGCCGACCTGCTACGGGCGAACCTGGCCACCGGTCGGCTGCGTTTCACCACCTCCTTCGAGGAGATCGCCGCGTTCGGCGACGTCCACTTCGTCTGCGTCGGCACTCCGCAGCAGGCCGGCGGCAACGGCGCGGACCTGAGCCACCTCAACGCCGCGGTCGGGCGGCTGGCACCGCTGCTGACCCGTCCCTGCCTGGTCGTCGGCAAGTCCACGGTGCCCGCCGGCACCGCCGCCGACATCGCCCAGACCCTGGCCAGGCTCGCCCCCGCCAACCACACCAACGGCGCCGCCGCCGGGACGAACGGCGCCGCCGCCGGCTCGAGCGGCGCCGCCGCCGCGCTCGGGGGCGTCCAGTTGGCCTGGAACCCGGAGTTCCTGCGGGAGGGTTTCGCGGTCGCCGACACCCTGCGACCGGACCGGCTGGTCTTCGGTGTGGCCTCGCCGGCCGCCGAAGGCGCGCTGCGGGCCGCGTTCGCCCCGGTGATCGCCCAGGGCGTCCCGGTGATCGTGACCGACTACGCCACCGCCGAACTGGTCAAGACCGCGGCCAACTCGTTCCTCGCGACGAAGATCTCCTTCATCAACGCGATGGCCGAGGTGTGTGAGGCCGTCGACGCCGATGTGCTGACACTGGCCGAGGCGCTGTCCCACGATGTGCGCATCGGCGGGAACTTCCTGCGGCCCGGGGTGGGCTTCGGCGGTGGCTGCCTGCCCAAGGACATCCGAGCCTTCCAGGCCCGGGCCGATGAGCTCGGCGTCGGTGTCGCGCTGCGGTTCCTGGGCGAGATCGACGAGATCAACAACCGTCGGCGCGACCGGGTCGTCGAACTGCTGGCCGCGGCCCTCGACGGCACGCTCGCGCACCGTCGGCTGCTCGTGCTCGGCGCCGCGTTCAAACCGAACTCCGACGACGTGCGGGACTCACCCGCCCTCGCCGTGGCCGACCTGCTGGCCCGCACCGGCGCGCAGGTCACCGTCGTCGACCCGGTGGCCACGCACAACGCCCGCCGGGCGCTGCCGACGGTCGCCTACAGCGACCGGGTCGAGGACAGCGTGGTCACCGGGGCGGACGCGGTCGTGCTGCTCACCGAATGGCGGCAGTTCGCCGAGCTTGACCCGGCCAGGCTGGGCCCGCTGATGCGTCGCCGGGTGGTCATCGACGCCCGGCACGCCCTGGACGGCGACCGCTGGCGGCGGGCCGGCTGGGTCTACCTGGCCCCCGGCCGACCGACCGGGGTCATCCCCACCGGCGTCCCGGCCCAGTGGCCGGTGCCGACGTCCGCCGCGTCGACACCGCCCGCGCAGGTCGCCGCGGCCACCCGGGTGCCGGCCCACGCGCCACAGGTCGGCTAGGGCGATCGGCTGATCGGCGGCCGGGCCCCCCCCCCCCCGCCCCCCCCCCCGCGGGGGGGGGGGGGGCCCCCCGGGGGGGCCCCCCCCCGGC
>NZ_JALKFW010000172.1:0-33485 GCF_023243055.1 Frankia sp. AgPm24
GTGATCTTCCTGGACGCCCCGTCGGTGCCGGTCACCGTCGGCCGGTTGACCTGGAAATCGTAGTAGTCGTCCGGGTCACCCGCCAGCCCGCTCGCTCGTCGTCACGACGGAGACCGAGACGATCATCGCGGCGATGGCCTGGATGTCGGCGAAGTTGCGTGGATCGATCTTCGCTGCCGGGATGGCGACGCCGAACGTGTTCCGGATGAACGACAGCAGAATCGCGATCCGCAGCGAATCCAGGATCCCCGACTCGACAAGCGGTGTCGTGTCCGTCAGCGGCTCCTGCTCGGCCCCGGGGAGGAACTCCTCGGCCACGAAGTCCACCAGCGCCCGCCGGTACTCTTCCTCGGTCATCCCAGCATCCCCTCCCTCGCCTGGCGCGCGGCCGCGACCAGTTCCTCCTCGGACATCCGGTCCACCTCGGCGCGAAGCTGCTCCTCGACAGCCGCGGCCAGCTCGGCCACGGTGCCACCCTCGAACACCGTCCGCATCGACACGGTGATCTCGAACTCCGCCTGGATCGCCGCGACCAGCCGGATGGCCAGGATCGAGTTGCCGCCGCTGGCGATGAAGTGGCTGTGTGCGCCCACCGAGGTCACGAGCAGTTCGGCGAAGATATCGGCGATCCGTTCCTCGACGACACCCTGCGGCGCGACGTGCTCCGGGGCGGCCGCGCGGGGAAGCGCGGCCCGGTCGAGCTTCCCGTTGGCCGTCAACGGGATCTCGTCGAGCAGCACGAACGCCGCCGGGAGCAGGTAGCTGGGCAACCGCGCGGCGCAGTGACGGGTCAGCTCCCGGGGCGTCACACCGGCGGCCGTCACGCAGTAGGCGACCAGGCTCTCCGCTTCGGCGACGACGACCGCGTCGCGCACCCCGTGATGCTGGCGAAGGACTCCGGCGACCTCACCGGGCTCCACCCGGTATCCGCGGATCTTCACCTGCTCGTCGCGCCTGCCGGCGAACTCGATGTCCCCACCGGGCAGCACCCGCGCCAGGTCACCGGTTCGGTAGAAACGCGCGCCGGGCGGGCCGTACGGATCGGGCTGGAAGTGCTCGGCGGTCATCGCCGGCCGGTTCAGGTACCCCCGCGCCACGCCGGCTCCGCCGACGTACAGCTCGCCCACGACGCCGATCGGCGTCGGGTGAAGGCGGTCGTCCAGGACACGCATGCTGACGCCGGGCAGCGGCCGACCGATCGGGACCGGCTCACGATCAGGCGGGTTCGGCACGGGATAGGTGCAGGCGCCCACCGTTGTCTCCGTCGGGCCGTACTCGTTGACCAGCCGACCGGCACCGAGTTCCGCTGCCCATCGGCGCGCCAGCGTCGGCTGTAGCGTTTCTCCCGCGACCACGATCACCTCCGCCAGCTCGGCCGCGCGTCCCGGCGCGACCTGGTGGGAGAGGATCTCGAGATGTCCGGGGGTCAGCTTGATGAATCCGAACGGCGCCCCGGCCCCGAGCCGTTCGCCGAGTTCGGTGAGATCGAAGCGCTGGGGCAGCAGATGCACGGGTCTGCCCGCCAGCAGCGGCGCCCAGAGGTTCGGGACGACCAGGTCGAAGGCGACCGACGAGAACAGCGGCGCACCGCCGGAGCCACGGCTGGCCAGTTCCGCCACCGCCCATCGAAGGTGACCGGCCAGCCCGCCGTGGGTGATCGCCACGCCCTTGGGCTCCCCGCTCGACCCCGACGTGTAGATCACGTAGGCCAGGAGGTCCGGTCCGGCGGGGCGCTCCACCCGGCTGGCCGGCCCGGTCACCGCCTCGCCGCCGAGGAACTCCTCCGCCGCGAGAACCACGGTGCCGTCGAGCTCGCCGGCAAGCCGCCGGTGGTGCTCGGCGCCGGTCACCAGGACAGATGCCTTCGCGTCGGCGAGCACAAGTCCCGCGCGCCGGGCGGGGACGTCCGGGTCGAGCGGGAGATAGGCGGCACCGGCCTTCCAGACCGCGAGGAGCGCGATCGGCAGGTGGATGCCGCGGTCGAGCAGTACACCGACGACGGACTCTGGCCCCACGCCGCGCGCGCGCAGGTGGCCGGCCAGCCGGTTCGCCCGGGCGTCCAGCTCGGCGAACGACATCGTCACCGCGTCCGTGACCAGCGCGACCGCGTCGCCGGAGGCCGCCACCCGCTCCTCGAACAGGTCGAGAACGGAGGTGGTCTCCGCCGCGGCCGGAGTGGAACTCCACCCGGCGAGGGCCCGCGACTCCGCATCGGGCAGCAGGTCCAGCATGCCCAGTGTGCGTCGGGGCGCGTCGACCACGGAGCGCACCAGCACCTCGAGGTGGTTGGCCAGCCTGACGACCGTGTCACGCTCGTAGAGCGCCGTGGCGTACTCGAGGAGGCCGAGAACGCTGCCGTCGGGGCGGCGCCGGACGTACAGGGTCAGGTCCGTCTTCGCGACGCCGGAAGCCTCGATCATGCTGGTCAGGTCGGCCTCGTCGTCCGGTGCTCCGGTGAGCTCCGCTCCGTGGAAGTCGAAGGCCACCTGATAGAATGGCGTGCGGGACGGGTCACGTTCGGGCGCGAGCTCGGCCACCAACCGTTCGAACGGCAGTTGCTGGTGCGCGAGCGCATCCTTGCAGACGTCCCGGACGCGTTCGAGCGCCTGTTCGAATGTCAGGTCGGCGGCCAGCTGGCAACGTAGTACCAGGCTGTTGAGGAAGAACCCGACCACGTTCTCGAGTTCGGGCCGCTCCCTGCCCGCGACCGGGGTGCCGATCGGCACGTCCCATCGGCCGCCGTGGCGTGCCAGCAGGGTCGCGAAGACCGTCAGCAGCACCATGAACGGCGTCGCGTCAGCCCGGCGGCCCACCTCGTCGAGCGCGTCGGCGAGCGACGCGGGGATGGTGAAGCGCACCACCGCGCCTCGCCCGTCCCGCTGCCGGGGCCGGGGCCGGTCCGGATGGGGGGACAGCGGACGTGACCCCTCCAGGACCCTGCGCCAGTGCGCCAGCTCGGCTGCCAGCACGTCGTCGGTCAGCCTGTCGCGCTGCCAGACCGCGTAGTCGGCGTACTGGACGGCGAACGGCGCCAGAACCGGTGGCCGCCCGGCCTTTCCGGCGGCCACAAGCTCGTGGAACTCGCGTTCGAGGATCGCCGACGACCAGCCGTCGCAGGCGATGTGATGGACGAGCAGCACCAGTGTCCGCGCACCGGCCGGCTCAAGAAACAGCAGCGCGCGGACGAGCGGCCCGCGAGCCAGGTCGAAGCCACGCTCGGCCTCCTGGTCGAGGATCGCGCCGACACGGTCCCGGGTGGTGGCGACGATCCGCAGATCCACTGGCGCTACCGGGTCGATGTACTGCACCGGCTGGCCGGCCTCGACGGTGTACCTGGTCCGCAGGGCCTCGTGCCGCTCGAGGAGCGCGTCGAGGGCCGCTTGGACCGCCTGCGCACCGGTGCCCGGGTCGACCCGGATGAACAGTCCGCACACCCACTCTCTGCCCGCGGGGTTGATCTGGTCCTGGAGCCAGAGGCGATGCTGTCCGAACGACAGCGGCAGCGCGCCGGCACGTGGCACGGGGGTCACCGACGACGGGTCGACCCGTTCCGGCTCGATCAGACGGGCCTGCGCGGCAAGCGTCGTCGCGGACAGCAAGGCGGACAGATCGACGTCCCTGCCGCTGGCTACCCGCAGCCGGTTCGCCAGCCGGATGAGCTGCAGCGACGACCCGCCGAGACGGAAGAAGTCATCCTGGTGCCCGAGCTGGTCGACCCCGAGCAGCTCCCGCCAGATATCCGCGACCAGGTCCCTCGCGGCATCGCCGGCCTCGCCGTCCGACGGCTGCTCCGGCGCCGGCAGCGCCGTCAGGTCGATCTTGCCGCTGGCGGTGGTCGGGAAGGTCTCCAGCTCGACGAACGCGGCGGGGATGTGGGTCGGCGGCAGGCGGTCCCGCAGGAACGCCGCGAGCCCCGCCGCGGTGACCGTCTCCCGTGGCCGCACATAGGCGGCGAGCCGGGTGGCACCGTTGGCGGCCTGGTACGAGGTGACGGCGACCTGTCGCACAGCGGGATGCGTGCCCAGCGCGGCGGCTACCTCGCCCGGCTCGATCCGCACTCCGTTGATCTTGAGCTGACGATCAGTCCGTCCGAGGTACTCGAGGTTGCCATCGGCCCGCCACCGGCAGCGGTCACCGGTCCGGTACAGGCGGCCCCCCGGCGGTCCCGCAGGATCGGGGACGAACCGCTCGGCCGTGAGCTCCGGCCGGCCGAGGTAACCGTGCGCGACGCCCACGCCTCCCACGCAGAGCTCGCCGCTGTCTTCGAGCACCACCCGCATGCCGTCGACGGGCCTGCCGATGGACACCATGCCGGACCGCTGCAGCGGGTCGAACCGGTAGGCGGTGACGTCGATGGTGCACTCGGTCGGGCCGTAGGTGTTCCACACCTCCACCTCGCCGGAACCGTCCTCCACCGCGCGCAGGAACCGTCCCGCAAGCTCCGCGTCCAGCGGTTCGCCCGCCGATGAGAGGATCCGCAGCGCGGTGCACCCGGCCCAGCCGGGTTCGTCCACGAGCTCGCGCAGTACCGACGGCACCACCTGCAGCACCGTGACGCGGTGCGCGGCCACCGCCCGCACCATCGCAGCCGGGTCACGTTCGGCTCCGGCCGGGGCCAGCACGACCGTCCCCCCGCTGACCAGGGGCGCGAAGATCTCCCAGGCCGCGGCGTCGAAGGTGAGCGCGGTTTTCTGCAGCACCCGGTCAGCCGCCGACAGACCGTGGTTGGCGACCCGCCACCGCACATAGTTGCCGATGCCGTCCTGGCTGATCACGACCGCCTTCGGTCGTCCGGTGGACCCGGAGGTGTAGAGGACGTAAGCGGGATCGTCCCCCGTCGTCGGGACGTCCATGGCGGTGGACGAACAGCCTCCGGCCACGGCCAGCTCCGGGTCCAGCCGAAGCACCGTCACACCGGGCGCATCGAGATCCGCCGCCTCGTCGACCAGCGCCACGGCGACGGCGCTGTCCGCGAGCATTCCCTCCGTCCGGCGCCGCGGGCCCTCCGGGTCCAGAGCGACATAGGCGGCACCGGCCTTCCACACGGCCAGCAGCGCGACGACCAGGTTCCGGCCGCGCCGCAGCAGCACTCCGACCGGCGGTTCCGACCCGACCCCCGCCCCGCGGAGCAGGTGCGCGAGCTGGTTGGCGTACCGGTCCAGCTCCCCGTATGTCAGCTCGTGTGCCCCGTCGACCACCGCGACCGCGCCCGGCGTCGAGGCGGCCTGGCGCGCGACGAGTTCATGGATCAGCATCCCCTGTCGATCCTCTCCGGTGTGCGGTCGGCGAGCAGCCGTATGAGGTCGGGCAACGCGCCGTCGAAATAGAAGTGCCCGCCGGGCAGCACGTGCGCGTCGAACGGGCCGATGGTCAGTTCCCGCCACCGGACGACATCGTCGATCGTCACCGCGGCGTCACGGCTCCCTGCGACCGCGGTCACCGGACAGGTCAACGGCGCCCCGGGCACGTACCGGTAGCTCTCCACGAGGGCGAAGTCGTGGCGCAGGGCCCGCATCGCGAGACGCCACAGGTCCGTGTCGTCCAGCACCGTCGCGGCGGTTCCGCCCAGCGTGCGGACGTGGTCCCTGATCTTTTCGTCGCCGCCGTCCAGACCACGGGGACGATGCGCGACCGGCGCGTCGCATGCCGACACGACCAACCGCTCCAGCCGGGACGGGTAATGGGGTCGCAGCCGCCGGGCGACCTCGAAGGCCACCGTCGAGCCCATGCTGTGGCCGAAGAAGGTCGTCGGGCGGCCCAACAGCGGGACGACCGCGCCGCGGATCTCGTCGGCCAGCGTCGCGATGTCCGGCGGCATCGGGTCGTCGATGCGGTCCTGGCGACCCGGGTACTGCACGGCGAGGAGTTCCACCGAAACGGGCAGCAGTTCGGCCCAGTCCCGGAACGTGCTGGCGACGCCGCCGGCGTGCGGGAAGCAGATGAGCTGTGAGCTCGCCCGCGGCCGCGGAAGGAAGGTGCGCAACCACGAATGCCGCGCCATCCGGTTGCCTCCAGGTCAGAAGACGGGTGTGACGACGACCGGCAGCCGCTGCAGGAAGCGGAAGTTGACGCTTTCCAACCAGGACTGCCCGGCCTCGGCCAACCGCAGGTCGACGGTGCGACGCAGAAGTGTCGTTATCGCGATCTCGATCTCCGCCACGGCGAGCGCGGCACCGAGGCAGTAGTGGATCCCGTGGCCGAACGACAGGTGGTCCTGAGCGTTGCGGCGGATGTCGAGCCGGTCGGGGTCGGGATAGCGGCGCGGGTCCCGGTTGCCGGCGCCCAGCACGAGGGCCACCGATTCGCCGCGTTCGATCAGCTGTCCGCCGATCTCGATGTCGTCGAGGGCGACCCGCGAGGTGAACTGCACCGAGCTGTCGAAACGCATGAACTCGTGCGCGGCGCCGGCGGCCAGATCCGGATCGTCGCGCAGCATCGCCATCTGCTCAGGATGCCGGCACAGCGCCAGCACCGCGTTGCCGACGAGATGCGTCGTGGTCGCCTGCCCGGCATCAATGAGCAGCAGAAAATTGGCGAAGATCTCGTCCTCGGTGTAATCCGCCCGGTCGAGCTGACCGGCGATCATCCGGCTGAACAGATCGTCCTCGGTGCCGTCCCGGCGGGCCCGCGCGCCGTGGTCGAACGCGCCGCGCAGGTCGTTGATCCGCGGGATCACCTCCTGCGACTGGGTAAAGAACTCGTGCAGCAGACCCTGCCAGTTCTCGAGCAGGTGGATGTGGCCGCCACCGACCCCGGCGAGCCGGGCGATGACCTCGCGGGTGAGCGGTTCGGAGAAGTCACCGATGACGTCCAGCAGCCCACTCGGCAGCGCGCGGTCGAGCAGGTCGTTCGCCACGCCCTCGATCAACGGTCGGATGTCCCGGACGAACCGCGGGGTGAGCCCGGGCCGGATGAGGCGCCGCAACCGGGTGTGTCGAGGTGGCTCGTTGAACAGCATCATGTCCGACAGGGCCTTCTTCAGCGGCGCGAGCCCCGCCCGGGTGGCACTGGGGAGCTGTTCGTAGAAACTGTCGATGCGGGCACCGGAAAGGCGTTCGTCCCGGGACAGCAGCACTATCTCCTCGTAGCCCAGCACGAGCCAGCACCGCATCCACTCGTCCCACTGGACGGAACTCGACTCCCGTAGCTCCCGGTAGAACTCATAGGGATCATCCCACTCCGGATCGAACAGGCGGAGAAGGCTCGGCGCGTGCGTGTCGTCCACTCGCCCAGTGTCGGACGCGCATCTATATTTCCCCGGTATCCACACTGGACCACGATCTTGTCGATGTCGTTCCGGCCACCGCCCAGGCCGCCGCTGTGGCCGCGGCCCGACTGTCCCGGCCGGCCACCAGGGGATTTCTGTCCGATCAGATATAGGAATCGGATAGCAGAGGTCCTGAGAATGCCACGGACGTCACACCCCAGAAGGGCGGTCGCATGTCGAAGGCTGATACCAGAATTCTCACGGACGCCGACCATCGGGCGGCATACGACCTGGTGCGAGCGGCCCAGCACAGTCCGCCGGTGTCGGACACGGAATGGTCCTATGCGCGGCACCTGTATTCATCAGGGCTGGCGTTGGGCGCGTTCCTGGACGACACACTGGTGGGCACGACCAACCTGCTGCCGTCCCATCTCTCCCTGCCCGGCGGGGCGACCGTGCCGATGGCCGCCGCCACCGGGAGCGGGGTGCGCGCCGATCACACCCGGCGTGGTGTGTTCACCAGCCTGAAACGCGAACGGTTGGATCTCGCGGTCCGGCGCGGTTACCCGGTGGTCGGAAACATCGTCAGTGAGGCAACCATATACGGCCGGTTCGGCCACGGCGTGGGAACCCTCTCCCGCGCGGTGCGCCTACGGACCGGGCAGGCACGGCTGCGACCGGACGCGCCGGCCGGCGGCGAGGTCCGGTTGATGGATCGGGCGTCCTCGGTCGAGGAGCTGCCCCGGCTGTACGAACAGCTCGGCGCGTACCGCCCTGGCATCATCGGGCGCGCCGCACCGTGGTGGCGCGCGAAGTGGGAACGTCCCCTGTCCAGCGGGGAGAACCTACCGGTCGCGGTGCACCACGGCGCTGGGAGCGAGGACGGGTTCGCGGTGTACCGCACGACGCCGAACGCGGAACCGGGCTCCAGCGTCACCCTGCTGGTGACGGACTTCCACGCGGCCAACCCGACGGCGGCGGCCGGGCTGTGGCGCTTCCTGCTCAACATCGATCTGGTGGACGAGGTGTGCGTCCGCCGCCTCCCGATCGACGAGCTCGTCGAGGGGATCCTGGTCAACTGGCGGGCGTGCCGCACGCACTCCGTGAACGACGACCTGTGGCTCCGGCTGGTCGACGTTCCGCGGGCGCTGGCCGCGCGCGCTTACGACGACGCGGACCCGGTCGTGGTGGAGATCATTGACGAGTTCCTGCCCGCCAACAACGGCCGGTACCGGATCTCGCCGGACGGGGTGGTGACGACTACCGCGCCTGCCCACCTGACCATGGACGCCGACGCTCTGGCCATGGCCTATCTGGGTACGACCCGGTTCTCGACGCTGGCCGACCTCGGCCGGCTGAGGGTGGACGACCCGAGAGCCCTGACGCACGCCGACCGGCTGTTCGCCGCCGCATCCGCCCCCTTCTGCGGCACCGTCTTCTGACGGCATCGGCGGCGCCAGTCCGCGCTGCGGACGGCGGCGACCGCAGGGGCGGAGACCGTGGGGATGCCGCCGGGCCGCCCGCTCAGGTCCGCGCGCCGCTCAGGGCAGTACGTGCCTGCACCACTCGAGCACCGCCATCGCGCTGTGCATCTTGTTCTCGGCCTGGTCGAGCGCGAGGCTCGCCGGTCCGTCCAGGACCTCGGCGGTGACCTCCTCTCCCCGGTGCGCGGGCAGGTCGTGCATGAAGACCGCGGTGGGGCTGTCGACCCACATCTTCGGGGTCACCTGGAACGGGGCGAAGACCTGCCGCCAGTCCGGTCGGGGCTTGGACGTGCCGGTGGTCTGCCAGCGCGTGGTGTAGATGACGTCGACGCCGCTCGGCAGCTCGTCCATGTCATGACGTTCGGTGAACGACGCTCCCGACCGGGCCGCGTTCGCCTCGGCGCGGGCCCGGACCTCTTCGGTGAGGCCATAGCCGGGCGGTGTCCGCAGCTCCAACGCGACGCCGCCGAACCGCGGCAATACCGATGCCAGCGCCGCCGCGGTGTTGTTCCCTTCACCGAGATAGCACACGCGCAGGCCTTCGACGCGGCCGAAGTGGCGCGCCATCGTCGTCAGGTCGGTCAGCGCCTGGGTGGGATGTTCCTCCGCCGTCATCGCGTTCACCACGGCCATCCGCCGCTGCCCGGCCCAGTCGGCCAGTTCTCGCTGCGGGCCGGCCGTCCTGGCCACGATGACGTCCAGCATCCGGGCGAGCACCCGGCCGGTGTCCCCGACAGTCTCCCCCGTGTTGGTCTGCAGGTCGTCCGGACCGAAGGTGACGATCTGCGCCCCCAGCCGCAGCGCGCCGGCGGAGAAGGCGGTCCGGGTACGGGTGGAGGTCTTCCGGAAGTAGATGCCGACCACGTCCCCGGTCAGCGGAAGAGAACGCGCGACGCGGCCCGCGGCATGGTCGACGCCCCGGGCCACCACCGCCCGCAGATCGGCATCCGACAGGTCCTCGGTCGACACAAGACTTCGGGTGGGTCGTTCCATGCGGCCATGCCCTTCTGTCTGCTCGGACGACGCCCCCGCCGGACCCGGCACCGACACGCGCCACGCGGCGGAGCAGGACGAGGCAGGGCGACGGAAAGGTCGGAGGGTCAGGCCGCCTCCGCCACGGAGTCGGGGCCCGACGTCTCCCGGCGGTCGAGCCGTGCCTGTCGGACCGGCGGGCTGGCCACAGCGACGATCGTCACCAGAACCATCACCGCGCTCAGCCAGAGCACTGTCCGAGGTCCACCGAACACGCTGAGCAGCGCGCCCGCGGCCAGCGGGCCGACGGAGTTCGCACCGGAGCTGAGCAGGTTGGCCACACTTCCGACCCGGCCCTGCATCTCGTCCGGAGTGATCTGGACCTGGTACACCCCGGCGGTCACATTGATCAGTGCACCGCCGAACAGCAGCGCCGCGGACAGCACCCCTAACAGGACCGGTTCGGCGGTGAAGGCCATCACCGGCATCACCAGGGTCCACACCGCGAAGACCCCGACGATCACCGTGCCCGGATGCACGCGACGGATGACAAAGGAGCCAACCAGCGCGCCGCCGATGCCTCCCACCCCGGACACCACCCCGATGACACCCATCACGGCGGGCGAGCCGCCGTGTTCGTTGACGATCACGGCGACCGCCAGCCGGAGCCCGTTGAACAGGATGTTCGTCACCGACACCAGCAGGACCGCGATGCGCAGGAACTGCTGGTGAAGCACCCAGCGGACGCCCTCGGCAACCTCGGTCCGCAGCCTTCGCCGGACCGCGCGCCGAACGACCTGCAGCTTCTTCCTGACCAACAGAAGGTTGAACAACGCGACAAGGTGGACGACCGCGGTGAACAGGAACGGCGCCCACCTGACGACGGCGAACAGCGAACTTCCGGTGGGCTGGCCGAGCAGGCCCGCGGCCCGGCCGCGGGCCTGGTTCTGGGACAGCGCGGCGACCAGGTGGTCAGGATGGACCACGTTGCGCACCGCGGCCTGCTCCGAGAGCCGGTAGAAGATCATGGCACTGGTCTCGATGAACGCCACAAGCGCCATGTGCGGCAGCCACAGCCGACCTGACAGCAGGGCGACGCACACGCTGGCCACCGACACCGCGCACACCGCGTTGCAGCAGATCATCGTCCGGCGTCGGTCCCACCGGTCGACGAACACCCCGGCTGGCAGCTGGAGGAGCAGCAACGGCAGCAGGGCGGCGGAGGCCACCAGTCCCGCCGCCGCCGGAGAGTCGCGCTCCCAGATCATCAGCAGCGGATACGTGACCGTGGTGACCGAGTTGGCCCAGGTAGCGAGGCCGGCCCCGGTCCACAGGAACCAGAAGTCGCGGTTACGCCGCAACGGGGGCACCACCACCGCCGGTCCGGAGACGGCGCTCATCCGCCGCGCCCGACGTGGACGGCCGAGTCGAGGAAGACACGCACGACGTCCTGGCCGGCGAACCCGTTCGTCAGGACCACCCAGCCCGCGCCGGAGCGCAGCCTGCACGTGGCGAGCGCGTGGTAGCCCACCGGCGACCCGCCGTGGCCGAAGGTCGGTTCAGCGCCGGATCCGTCCACGACCGTGCCCAGGCCATAGGAGCTGTCGGGGTCGGGGGTCAGCATCGCCCGGGCGAGTTCCTGGGACAGGCGCGCGAAGGGGCGGCCAAGCCAGGATCTCCTGATCTCCTGGGTCAGCCTCGCGATGTCCGCCGCGGTGGTCCACAGCCCGGCGGCCGCCATGTCCGGGCGGCGCAGCCAGCCGTCCTCGACGGGTGTGCCGTCAGCGTGGTGACCACGGGCCACCGGCCGGTCGGTCCGTTCCGGGAACGCCTGGTCGAAGTCACTGCCGCCCATGCCCAGCGGCGCGAACACGAGTGCCCGCATGAGGTCGGGGAACTGTTCCCCGGTCACGTCGACCATCACCTGCTGGAGCACGGAGAAATGGACGTTCGCCTTGCGGAACACGGCGCCCGGGACCAGTTCGCCGACGACCGGCGCGTTGGTCGCTGGAGCCAGGCCGTGGAGCAGGTCCAGCAGGGTCGGCACCGCCCCGGGCCGATAACCCTTGCCCTCGTTCGGGGTAAGGCCGGACCGGTGGCCGAGCAGCTGGCGGATGGTGACCGGCGACGCGTGCCGGCCCTCGGGAACCCGCCAGCCCCGCAGGTAGACGTTCACATCCTCGTCCAGGTCGAGGACACCGTCGTCCACCAGTCGCAGCATCCCGAAGGCGGTGACGTGCTTGCTCATCGAGCCGACCTGGAACACGGTCTCAGGTGTGACCGGGTCGCCCCCGCCGGCCGCGAGCGAGCCGAACGACTCCACCGCCAGCAACTCGCCGCCGCCGATCAGGGCCACGCTCGCGCCGGGGGTACGCGCGTCCGCCATCGCGCTCGCCGGTGAAGGCAGGACCCGGCCGGGAGCTTCGCTCGGCACCGCGCGAGGCCTGGTCACGGCCCCGTCGGGCGGGACGGCGTCACGCGTGGTTCCCTCGGACTCCGTGGCGGCCGCGGCCGCGTCGATCGCCGCGGCGACGCGGCCGAGCGTGCGGTGCTGGTAGAGCATGAACAGGGTCAGCTCCAGTCCGGCCGCACGCGCCTCGGCGACCATCCTGATCGCGATGATCGATTGGCCGCCGATGTCGAAGAACGAGTCGCTGGTGTCGAGGTCGGGCAGGCCCAGCATCCGCGTCCACAGGTCCCGCAGCGCGCGTTCGACCGGAGTGCGCGGCGTCGCGCCCGCACCGCCAGCCTGTGCGGAGGGTCTGGGCAGGCGACGCTCGTCCACCTTGCCGTTGGCGGTCAGCGGCATCGCGTCGAGCGCGACGAGCGAGGCCGGCACCATGTGGTGCGGAAGCTGCTCGCCAAGCCACGGGCGCAGGTCCTCGGGATCGCCGGCGCCCGTGGCGAGCACGACATAGGCCGCCAACCGCTGATCTCCGGGAGTGTCCTCGCGGACAGTCACCCTGGTGGCCGTGACCGACGGGTGCGCGTCGAGCACGGCCTCGATCTCGCCGAGCTCGACGCGGTAGCCCCGTACCTTGACCTGTCGGTCGATCCGTCCCTGGAACTCGAGGTCGCCGTCCGCCCTTCGCCGGACCAGGTCACCGCTGCGGTAGAGCCGCGAGCCGGGAGGGCCGAACGGGTCGGGGACGAACCGCGCCGCCGTCAGCTCGGGCCGGCCCGCATACCCCCGTGCCACCCCGGCTCCACCGACGTACAGCTCGCCGGCCACCCCGGCCGGCATCAGGTCCATCCGGTCGTTGAGCACGTACGCCGTCATGTTCGGCAGCGGCCGCCCTATCGGCACGACCGCCCCGCCGGGACGGTCGTCGAGCGGGTGGACGCAGGTTCCAACGGTCGCCTCGGTCGGGCCGTACTCGTTGATCAGAACGGCTCCTGGCGCCAGCGCCCGCCACCTGTCCACCGTCCGCGGCGGCAACGCCTCACCGGCCACCACGACCACCGAGGCCAGGTCGGCGGCCTGCGCAGCGGAGAGCTGCGCGGTCAGGATGTCGAGGTGGCCGGGGGTGAGCTTGATGAAGCTGTAGGGACCGGAGGCGACCAGGCGCTCGCCGAGGAGATCCAGACCCAGATCCGGATCCAGCACCGTGACCGGCTGACCGGCCAGCAGCGGCGCCCACAGGTTGGGGACCACGAGGTCGAAGGCGATCGAGGAGAACAACGGGGCACCCGTGCTGCCCCGGGCCGCCAGCTCGTCCACCGCCCACCGCAGGTGGTTCGCCAGGCCCCGGTGAGTGACCTGCGCTCCCTTCGGCCGGCCGGTGGAACCCGAGGTGTAGATCACGTACGCCAGCGAGTCCAGGTCGGGCGCGGCACCGAACGGCGGGGCCGGTGCCTGCTCGACCATGTCGACCCGGACGAGCGTGCCGGTGAAGCCGGCTCCGAACCGCCCGGTGTGGCGGGAGTTCGTGATGACGACGTCCGCGCGCACGTCCTCGATCATGTAACTGATCCGCTGGTCCGGGTGGGACGGCTCCAACGGCAGGTACGCGCCGCCGGCCTTCCACACACCCAGCAACCAGGCGATCAGATCGGCACCACGGTCGAGCAGGACGCCGACCACGGACTCCGGCCCGACACCGAGGTCACGCAGGTGGCGCGCGTACCCGTTGGCGCACGCGTCCAGGTCGGCGTAGGACCGGGACGTACCCGCAGCCCGCACCGCCACCGCGTCCGGCGACGCCGCGGCCTGCTCCTCGAACAACTCGACGACACTGCGGGTCACGGCCGGTCCGGGGTTCCCGGCCCAGTCACCGGCGAGCTGGTCGCGCTCCGGTCCGGACAGCAGCGTGGCCCTCGCCTCGCCCTCGCCGTCGGCCGCCATCGCCATGAGCACCGTCCGGTACAGCCGTGCGAGCCACTTTCCGCGCGCCTGGTCGAGGACACGACCGTCGATCGTCAGGACAAGTCCGCCTTCCGCGGTGGAGACCGCGAGCGGGAACTCGGTGAGGCTGGACCCGGAGCTTCCGCCCGCCGCGACGTCGGCCCCGGACAGCCCGAAGTCCTGGTAGCTGAAGCGGGTGTCGACGAGCCGGTCGACCTCGGCGATCTCGTGCTGGATCGCCGCCATCGGGAAGTGCCTGTGCGGCCATGCCCGCAGTTCCTCGGCGAAGACCTGGCGCACCAGGTCACGCCAGGTGGACGCGGACATGTCGGCCGGGAACGGGAGCGTGTTCAGATGGAGGCCGTACACCTCGTCCGCACCCACGGTGTCCGGTCGGGTGTGGGTGACCACCCCGGTGAAGAACCTGCGTTCCCGGGTGAGCTGGCTGAGCACCTTCAGGTGGGCGGCGAGCAGGACGCTCTTGACCGATGCGCCGGCCGCCGTCGCCAGTGCGCGCAGGCCATCCGTCAGATCGTTCACCTCGACCCTGAGCTGGTAGGTACCGGAGTCGCCGCCCCAGCCGCCCGGCAGCTCGAACCGGGCGCGGCCGGCGACGAGGCCGCGCCAGTGATCACGGTCCGCCGGTGATTCCAACGCGCGCAGTTCGGCCGCCACGACGTCGGCGTACCGGATGTCGGGGGGGTTGTGCGGCGGCACGAGGCCGCCGTCGCGGAACGCCCGGTAGAGCTCGAGCAGTTCGGTCCGCAGCATGCTGAACGTCCAACCGTCCACGATCAGATGCGAGATCGTGATCGTCAGTCGCCAGCTCCCGTCATCCGCGGTGTGCGCGCAGACCCGCAGCATCGGCGCCGACTCCGGAGGGACAACGACCCGGCTCTCGGCCTCGACGAACGCCCTCAGATCCTCGTCACCGGCAAGCTCGACGACCCGCAGCGGAACCTGGGCCCTGGCATGGACGAGCTGCATGGGCACCGAGAAGGTCGCCAGATCGACCGAGGTGCGCAGCACCTCGTGCCGCGCCACGATCTCGGCCAGCGCCCGCTCCAGAGCACCGGCGGAGAACGGCTCCGCCGCGCCGACGGCCATCGACGCGACCCGGTGGTACCGCGGCGGCCCGTCGCCGGCCATCATCTCGACCAGCATGCCGGTCTGCGTCCGCGACAGCGGGTAGGCGTCGACGATGCCTGTTGCCGGGAGCCTGCCGCGGTCCGCCTCCCCAAGCAGCTCGAAGGGCGCGACGGCCCGGTCGTGGGCGGCACCGGAACGGCCGGGCAGCACCGCGCACACCGCAGCGACAGTCTGATGTTCCAGCAGGTCCCGTGCGGTGACGTCCACCCCCGCCACCCGCAGTCGACCGGAGATCATCACTGCCCGGATGGAATCCCCGCCGAGGTCGAAGAAACCGTCCGACGTGCCGATCTGCTCCACGCCGAGGACCGCCTGCCAGGCCGCGACCAGCTGCTCCTCCAAAGGTGTGGCCGCTGGTACGTAGCGCTGCCTGGCGAAGGCCGACCGGCCGGGCGCGGGCAGGGCTCGACGGTCCAGCTTTCCGTTGGCCGTCAGAGGGACCCGGTCGATCACCTGATACGCGGCCGGGATCATGTAGTCCGGGAGCGTCTGGCCGAGCCAGGAGCGCAGGGCGGCGGGATCGGGCTCCTCGGCCGCCGCGGGCACCACGTAGGCCACCAGGCTCCGGTCGCCGGAATCGCCCGCACGGGCGATCACCACGGTCTCCCGCACGCCCGGATGCAGGCTCAGCGCCGCCTCGATCTCGCCGAGCTCGACGCGGTAGCCCCGGATCTTGATCTGGTCGTCGACCCGTCCGAGGAACTCCAGGACGCCGTCCGGCCGACGGCGGGTCAGGTCACCCGTGCGGTAGAGCCTGGAACCCGCAGGCCCGAACGGGTCGGGCACGAACCGCTCGGCCGTCAGCTCCGGCCGGTTCAGATACCCCCTGGTCACCCCAGGGCCACCGACGTGGAGCTCGCCCGGGACTCCGAGCGGCGCCAGGTTCCCGAACCCGTCCAGCAGGTAGGTGGACAGATCCGCCAGCGGACGTCCGATCGGACTGCCCGCGCCCGCTGCGAAGTCCCGTCTGGAGTATCGGTGATAGGTCGTGTAGACGGTGGTCTCGGTCGGTCCGTACATGTTCGTCAGCGCGACCCGGCCAAGCCCGATCCTGTCCGCCCATGGCCGCAGTTCTGCCGTCTCCAGCTTCTCCCCCGCGAAGACGATCGCGCGCAGTGCCAGCCGTGCCGCCCGCGAATCCCCGCCGGCGATGATCCCGCTCAGCGCCCGGAACGCCGAGGGTGTCTGGCAGAGCATCGTCACCTGGTGCTCCACCAGCAGGTCCAGGAAGTCCTCCGGTGATCGGGTCACCGCGCGCGGCACCGTCACCAGGGTTCCGCCGTGCAGCAGCGCGCCCCACATCTCGAACACCGACACGTCGAACGCGTAGGTGTGCGACAGAGCCCACACGTCGGACTCGTCGAACGCGTAGTGCTCCTGCGCCACGTCCATCAGGCGCACGACGTTCGCGTGGCTGACACCGACCCCCTTGGGCCGGCCGGTGGAGCCCGAGGTGTAGATCACGTAGATGAGGTTGTCCGGATCGCCGAGCGGGGCCGGGTCGGTGTCCGGGACCGTCGCCGGCAGCTCCTCATCGAGCACCACGACCTCGCCGTCATGGACCCGCTCGATCGCGGCGGCCCGCACGGCATCGGCCACCACCACTGACACCCCCGAGTCAGCCAGCATGAAGCTGCTGCGCTCGGCGGGATTCGACGGATCCAACGGCAGGTACGCGGCGCCCGCCTTCAGCACGCCCAGCAGCGCCGGCATCAGCCAGGAACCCGGTAGCAGGCACACCCCGACCACCGACTCCGGGCCGGCCCCCAGGTTCCGCAGACGGTGCGCCAGCCGGTTCGCCGCGGCGTTGACCTCCGCGTACGTCCGCGGCTCGCCGTCGGAGATCACCGCGACGGCGTCCGGCGTGCGGTGTACCTGCTCCTCGAACAGCTCGTGCACGCAGCGGGACACCGTCCCGTGCGGGGTCGCCCGCGTGGCCTGTTCCAGCAACCGCTCACGTTCCCCGGCGGGCAGGTACACCGCCCTGGCGTCGCCGTCGGGATCGACGGTCATCGCCTCCAGAACCGCCCGGTACATCCCGGCAAGCCGCTCGGCGTTGGCCTGGCTGAGCACCCGTTCGTTCGAGTTCACCCAGAGCGTGTCGCCGCGGTTGAAGACCGACAGGGCGAACTCGTTCGGACCGACGTTCGTACGGGTGCCCGCGGCGACCCGACCGGTGTCGACCTGATGGAAGTCGAGGTAGTTGAACATGACGGTCATCAGCCGGCCGCCACCCCACTCATGCTGGATCACGGGCATCGGGTGGTAGCGGTGCGCCCACAGCTCGACCTCGCGGTCGAAGACCTGGACAAGCAGCTCCCGCCAGGTCCGGGCCCGGCGGTCGACCGCGATCGGCAGGGTGTTCACGTACATGCCCAGCACCCGGTCGGCGCCGAGGATCTCGGGACGGGTGTCGCAGACCAGGCCGGTGTGGTAAGCGGTCCGGTCGGTGAGCTGACCCATCACCTTGAGGTGAGCGGCGAGAAGGACGCTCTTGAAGGAGACACCCACCGTGCTGGCCAGCGCCCGCAGGTCGGCCCCGAGGTCCTCGAAGGGCACCGGGACGTACACCGGATCGTCGGAGTCGCCGGCGAGCTCGGCCGGAACCGCCACGGGCTCGTGGTCGGCGACGACGCGCCGCCAGTAGGACCGGTCCTCCTCGGAGGCCAGCGAGCGCAGCTCCGCGGCGATCGTGTCCGCGAAGCGGACCCGCGGCCGCTCGTACGGTTCCTCCCGCCGCCCCGAACGGATCTGCTGGTAGAGATCCAGCAGCTCCTCGAGCAGCAGGTGGTAGCTCCAACCCTCGGTGATCACGTGGGTCTGGGTGAAGGTCACCCACCAGGCGTCATCGCTCTCCACATGGGCGATGATCCGCAGCAGCGGCGCCCGCTCCAGGTCGAAGCCGGTGGCGCGCTGTTCCTCGATCAGTTCCTGCCGGATCCGGCCGAGCTCCTCCTCGCTCCGTCCACGCACGTTCCGGAGATCGACTACCAGTTCGGTGGTGTCGTGCACGAGCTGCAGGGGCTGGGAGAAGCCGTGCAGCCGGACGGATGTGCGCAGCACCTCGTGCCGATCGACCAGCCCGGTCACGGCTGCCTGAAGCGCCTCGGGCACCAGAGGCTCGCCGTCGGTGACCCGGAAGGTGTTGATGATGTGGTATGGGCTGCGCTCGGGGTCCGCGAGCAGCTCGATGATCATCCCGAGCTGAGTACGACCCAACGGGTAGGCGTCGACCACCCCGGCCGGCAGTGTCGCCCGGTCCTCAGGGGAGATCAGCCCGAACGGCGCCACGAGGACGTCCCCGGTGTTCGGAGCCCGATCCGCGACCAGCTCGCAGAGCCGCTCGACCGTACGGGCCTCGAAGACGTCGCGCACGGCGACGTCGACCCCGTCCGCGCGCATCGCCCCGACCAGCGCCACGGCGCGGATGGAGTCGCCACCGAGATCGAAGAAGCTCTCCCTGACCCCGACCCGCTCCAGCCGCAGCACCTCGCGCCAGATGTCCGCGACCCTGGACTCCAGCGGCGTGCGGGGAGCCACGTACTCGCCGGCGGTGAAGGAGGTCTCGTCCGGTTCGGGCAGCGCGCGCCGGTCCAGCTTCCCGTTCGGGGTCAGCGGGATCGCGTCCATGGCGACATAGGCGGCCGGCAGCATGTACTCCGGCAGCGTGCGCGCAAGCCAGACACGCAGTGCCTCCGGTGCAGGCCGCTCCCCCGCCGCCGTGAGATAGGCGATCAGCTGCTCGTCACGGACGACCACGACCGCCTGCCCGACCTGCGGGTGCGCGCCGAGGGCGGCCTCGATCTCCCCGGGTTCGACGCGGTGGCCGCGCACCTTCACCTGGTCGTCGAGGCGTCCCAGGAAGTCCAGCGCGCCGTCGGACCGCCAGCTCGCCAGGTCACCGGTGCGGTACATCCGGGCCCCCGGAGGGCCGTACGGGTCCGGCACGAACCGCTCGGCGGACAGCTCCGGCCGGTCGAGGTAGCCACGGCCCACGCCGACGCCGCCGACGTGCAGCTCGCCCGGCACACCAGCGGGCACCGGTTCGGACCACTCGTCCAGCACGTACAGCGCGGTGTTCCGGATCGGTGTGCCGATCGGCACCCGACCCGCGCCCACCGCAGAGGTCAGCTCCGCGTGCGTGACGTCGTCCGAGCACTCGGTGGGGCCGTAGGCGTTCACGATCGGAATGTTCGGAAAGCGCTGGAACCATCGGGCGCACAGTTCCGGGGGCAGGGTCTCTCCCGTCACCACCAGCCGGCGCAGCGCGGGCAGCTCGGCGACCGGCGCGTCGGTGTCCCAGACGTCCAGGCCTGCGCGCAGCAGGGAGGGAACAACCTCCAGGACGGAGATCCCCTCAGCGGCCACGATCTCGAACAGCGCGGTGGGGTCCAGTGCGGTGTCCGGGTCGACCGCCCGGACCCGGCCACCCACGACCAACGCCGCCAGCATCTGCCAGACAGAGATGTCGAACGCCGGCGAAGCGTTCTGCACGACGCTGTCGGCCGCGGTCAGCCCGAAGTCCTCGATCTTCGCCAGCAGATGGTTGCCCATGCCGCCGCGGTGCACCATCGCGCCCTTCGGGGTTCCGGTGGAGCCCGAGGTGTAGATGACATATGCGAGTTGGTCGGAGGTGGCGGCGCTGTCCGGGCCCGCGGGCGGAGCGGAGCTGTCTGCCGGGGCCAGGGCCGGACCGCCCGCGGCGGCCTCCCAGCCATCCAGCGCGATGGTCTCGATCCCCTCGACCTCCAGCCCCTGGCGGGTCAGCAGGATCCTGGGCCGCGCGTCGGCAAGAACGAAGGCCAGCCGTTCGGTCGGCATCTCCGGGTCGAGCGGCAGGTACGCGCCACCCGTCCTGAGCACAGCGAGCACCGCGAGCACCAGCTCGGCGGAGCGCTCCAGCCGGATGGCCACCAGAACCTCGGGTCCCACCTCCAGGCCACTGAGGTGGCGCGCGAGCCGCTCGGCCCGCGCGTCGAGCTCCGCGTAGGTCACCTCGCCCCCGGAGTCGACGACGGCGACGGCCGCGGGCGTCTCCCGGGCCCGACGTCCGAACTCCGCCGGGACGTCGATGCCGGCGGGTTCGACGGGCGCCGCCGCGGGCAGCAGGCGCTCGCGCTCGCCGTCAGGCAGGCGGGTGGCACGCGCGTCGCCATCGGCGTCCGCAAGCATCGCCGCCAGCACCGCCCGGTACATCCCGGCGAGCCGCTCACCAGACGCCCGGCCCAGCACCCGGGTGCTGGTCGTCAGGTTCAGGCGGTTCCTCCGGCAGTGCAGCGTCAGGTCGAACTCGGTCTGTGACACCCCGAACCGGGACGTGGTGTCGATCGACTCCGTGGCCGCGTCGGGCAGGTCGACGTAGTTGAACACGACGTTGAGCAACCGCTCGCGGTGCCAGCGCTGCGTGGCCGGGAAGGGGTACCGCCGATGCGGCCAGAGGCCGACCTCCTGGTCGAACACCTGCTGCACCAGTTCCCGCCAGGTACGCGCGGTACGCGTCGCAGGAAAGGGGACAGTGTTGAGGTGCATCCCGTACACCCGGTCGGCGCCGTGGATCTCCGGCCGCGCATCGCAGACCAGACCGACGTGGAAGGCGTGCGCCTCGGTGAGCTGGCTCATCACCTTGACGTGCGCGGCGAGCAGCACGCTCTTGACCGACACATGCAGCCGCGCGGCCAGCGCGCGCAGCGCCTCCTCGACATCGTCGAGCGGCACCAGCAGGTCGTAGTACTCCACGGATCCGGCGTCCGCACCGGGTCCGTCCCCCCAGGCATCCGGTAGGGCGACCGGCGCGTGGGTGTCGACGATGTGGCGCCAGTAGACGCTGTCCTCGGCTGAGCCCAGGGACCGCAGTTCGGCGGCGATGTGGTCGGCGAACCGCGGGCCCGGAGGTTCGTACGGCTCCGGGTCGAGACCGTCCCGCAACCGCCGGTAGCAGCCCATCAGCTCGGCGAGCAGCCAGCTGTGGCTCCAGCCCTCGGTGATGGCGTGCGGGCGGCTGATCGAGAGCCACCAGCTCCGGTCGCCGTCCAGGTGGGCGGCCACCCGCAGCAGCGAGGCGGCGCCCAGGTCGAAGGGGGCGTCGCGCTCCTCGGCGAGCCGGCGCATCAACGCCTCCCGGTCCCCGCGCACGTCGTGGACCACCACCAGAGGATCCACCCCGGTGTGCACGATCTGCATCGGCACCGAGTAGGAGTGCAGGTCGAAGGATGTGCGCAACAGATCATGCCGGTCGATGACGATCCGGGCCGCCCGCCTCAGGGCGTCCTCGGCGAACGGGCGGTCGTCCGAGACCCGGTAGGAGACGAAACTGCGGTAGGCGTTGGCGCCGGTCAGCATCTCCACCACCATGCCGATCTGCAC
The DNA here is from genome assembly GCF_023243055.1 of Frankia sp. AgPm24. Taxonomy (NCBI): domain Bacteria; kingdom Bacillati; phylum Actinomycetota; class Actinomycetes; order Frankiales; family Frankiaceae; genus Frankia; species Frankia sp. AgPm24. The sequence continues at coordinate 21,521 of NZ_JALKFW010000172.1, forward strand.
CTGCGACATGGGGTACGCGTCCGCCACCGATCCGGGCAGCCGGTCCCGCTCGGCGGCCGACAGAAGGGTGAACGGCTCCACCAGCCGGTCGGCGTCGGCGAGGCGGGTCCGGCCCTCGAGTAGATCGCTCAGTCCGGCGACGGTCCGCCTGTCGAGCACATCCCGGACGGCGACGTCGATTCCGCTTGCGCGCAGAGCGCCGACCAGGCGCACAGCCTTGATCGAGTCACCGCCCACCTCGAAGAATCCGTCGTGGACTCCGAGGCGGTCGAGGCCGAGCACGGCCTGCCAGACCGCCGCGATCCGTTCCTGCAGCGGCGAGCGGGGCGAGACGTAGTCGGTACGCGCGTAGGCCTCGCGGTCGGGCGCCGGCAGCGCCCGCAGATCCAGCTTCCCGTTGGCGGTCAGCGGGTTCGACTCCATCGGGACGAACGCCGAGGGCACCATGTAGTCCGGCAGTTCACGCCGGCAGTAGTCGGTCAGGTCGGTCGGTGTCGGCGGCGGGTCCCCGACCGCGACGTAGTACGCCACCAGCATCCTGGCGCCGTGTGCGTCATCCCGGGACACGACCGCCACGCTGCGCAGCCGCGGATGGGCGGCCAGCACCGACTCGACCTCGCCGGGTTCGATCCGATAGCCGCGGATCTTGACCTGGTCGTCCCTGCGGCCCACGAACTCCAGTCTCCCGTCGGGACGGCGACGCGCGAGGTCACCGCTGCGGTACAACCTCGCCCCGGGCGGACCGAACGGGTCCGGCACGAACCGCTGCGCGGTGAGCTCTGGCCGGTTCAGGTAGCCGCGCGACAGCCCGGGGCCGCCCACGTGAACCTCACCCGGTACTCCGAGCGGGACCAGTCGCCCGTGTCCGTCGAGCAGGTGGACGCGCAGATCGTCGAGCGCGCGCCCGATCAGGCTGGCCGACCTCGGCTCCAGATCGGCGCGCATGATCTCGTGGTGGGTGACGTGGACCGTCGTCTCGGTGATCCCGTACAGGTTGACCAGCACCGGGTGGTCCAGGCCGAGCCGGTCCACCCACGGGTGCAGATCGGAGGGCTCGAGCCGCTCGCCGGCGAACAGGACCATCCGCAGACCGAGCCGGGCCAGCCGCGGATCACCCGCCTCGGCCGCCGCTGTCAGGGACCGGAAGGCCGACGGCGTCTGACTCAGCACCGTCACCCGGTGCTCGATCAGCAGATCCAGGAACTCCTCCGGTGAGCGCGTCACCTCACGCGGCACGACGACCAGGGTGCCGCCGTGCAGCAGCGCCCCCCACATCTCGAACACCGACACGTCGAAGGTGGCCGCGTGAAACAGGCTCCACACGTCCGAGTCGGTGAAACGGTAGTGCTCGCTTGCCCGTCGAAGCAGCCGCACCACGTTGGCGTGGCTGACGCTGACGCCCTTGGGCCGACCGGTGGACCCGGACGTGTAGATGACATAGGCGACGTTGTCCGCATCGCTGCGGGCGGGCTCGCCGCCGGGTGGCGGCGCGGACCCGACCACCGCCGGGGGGTCAAGACCCACGACCACCAGCTCGCCGTCGAACAGGTCGGCGAGCAGGGACCGCTGCTCCGGCCCTGTGACGACGACCGACACACCCGCGTCGGTCAGCATGTAGCCCAGCCGCTCCGGCGGCAGGCCCGGGTCCAGCGGCAGGTAGCCCGCGCCGGACTTCAGCACGCCCAGCAGCGTCGGGACCAGGTCCGGCCCGCGTTCCAGGCACACGCCGACCAGGGACTCCGCGCCAACGCCCATGTCCCGCAGACGACGCGTCAACCCGTCGGCCCGCCCGTTCACCTCGGCGTAGGACAACCGCACACCGTCCGCCACCACCGCTGTCGCCTCGGGCACCCGCGACACCTGAGCCTCGAACAGCTCGTGCAGGGACTCCGCAACCGGGTGGGCGTCGGTCCCCGGGTCCAGACCGAGCAGCCATTCCCGTTCGCCGTCCGGTAGACAGGTCTCGCGCGCGTCTCCGTCCACGTCGGCCGCCATCGCAGCCAGGACCGCACGGAACATCCCCGCTATCCGGTCGGCGTTGGCTGCGGACAGGACGTGGGTGCTGGAGCTCAGGCTGAGGATGCCCCGCAGCGCGGTCACCCGCAGCGCGAACTCGTTCGGCGCATCGTTGAAACCCCAGCTGTCGTCAGCGATCTCCGAGTCGAGCCGGTGGAAGTCGAGGTAGCTGAAGAAGACATCGACCAGCCGGCCACCTGGAGCGTGACGGATGGCGGGCATCGGGTATCGCCGGTGCGGCCATGCCTCAGCCTCCCTGTCTGCCACCTGGCGTACCAGGTGCCGCCAGGTGGCGGCGGAGCGGTCGGCCGGAAACGGCAGTGTGTTGAGGAAGTTCCCGTAGATCCGGTCGGCTCCGTCGGCCTCCGGACGAGTGTGGGTGACCACGCCGGTGTGGAACTCCGGCTCATCGGTGAGCTGGCTCATCACCTTCAAGTGGGCAGCGACGAGGACGGATTTCATCGATGTCCGCGCCGCGGCCGCCAATGCGCGTAGGCCCTCCTCCAGGTCCTCGAAGGTGGTTCCGGTGCGCACGATCTCCGGCGGCTGTTCGAGGTCACCGTGCCAGCCCGCGGGCAGCGTGAACTTCGCATGGTCGCGGACAACACTTTGCCAGTACGCACTGTCCTGCGCGGACTCCAGCGACGCCAGTTCGGCAGCGATGACGTCGGCGTACCGCAGCGCCGGCTCCGACCAGGCCTGCGGCTCCAGCCCGTCACGGACCCGCCGGTAGCAGCCGATCAGATCCATCAGGAGGAGCTGGTTGCTCCACCCGTCCATCACCGCGTGGTTCTGAGTGAACGAGCACAGCCATTCCCGATCACCCCGCAGGTGCGCGAACACCCGAAGCAGCGGTCCGGACAGGTCGAAGACGTCAGCCCGCTCGGCCGCGACGAACTCGGTGACCACGGCCCGCTGTCGCTTCTCGTCGAGATCACGGATATCCGCCCAGGCGATTGGGACGGCGCCCTGTTCGTGGACGAGCTGCAGCGGCACGGAGTACCCGGTCAGGTGCACCGACGTCCGCAGCACCTCGTGCCGGGCCACCATCACGCGGACCGCGTGGGAGAAGGCGGCGGGATCGAACGGGGCGTCATCGTGCACCTCGTACACGTTGACGTTGTGGTAATAGCTGCGGCTCTCGTCTGCCAGCATCTCCACCAGCATCCCGGTCTGGACCTGGGACAGCGGGTACGCGTCAACCACTCCTGCCGGCAGCCCGACCCGGTCCTCGGCGGGCATCAGCTCGAACGGCCGGGCGGACAGCTGTTCGCCGGACAGCTCCGACCTCTCGGCGGCCAGCTTCGCCAACGCGGCGACGGAGCGGTGGCGGAACACGTCCCGGACGGAGATGTCCAGTCCGCTGGCGCGGACGGCACCGACCAGCGCCACCGCGCGGATCGAGTCACCGCCCGCCTCGAAGAACTCGTCGTGCACGCCGACCGCGTCCACGCCCAGGACCACTCGCCACGCGGCCGCGACCCGCTGCTGCGCGAGCGTGCGCGGCGCGACCTTCACCGGCCCGGCGAGTGCGGACCCGCCCGGATCGGGCAGTGCCCGCCGGTCCAGCTTCCCGTTCGCGGTCAACGGCATCGAGTCCAGCGCGACGAAGGCCGAGGGCACCATGTAGCCGGGCAGCTCCTGGGCCAGCTGTTCGCGCAACGCTGTCTCGTCGACGACGTGACCTGCCGCCGGGACCAGGTATGCGACGAGCTGGCCGGCACCGGAGGAGTCCGTGCGTGGCACGACCCGCACCTCCTCGACCCCGGCCCAGCCCTCGATCACGGACTCGATCTCACCGAGCTCGACGCGGTAGCCACGGATCTTGATCTGGTCGTCGGCGCGGCCCAGGAAGTCGACGTTCCCGTCGGCGCCCATCCGCACCCGGTCGCCGGTGCGGTACAGACGTCCGCCCGGCACGCCGTGCGGGTCCGGTACGAACCGCCGCGCCGTGAGCTCCGGACGGCCGGCGTAACCCCTGGCGAGTCCGGCGCCACCGACGTACAACTCGCCGGGAGCTCCGGGCGGGACCGGTTCCAGGTACTCGTCGAGCACGTACATCGTCACGTTCGGCAACGGCTGCCCGATCGGCGCGACCTCCGCTCCCGCCGCGGAGATGACCGCGAAGGTGCAGGTTCCGACCGACGCCTCGGTCGGCCCGTACTCGTTGAGGATCGGCACCGACGGCGCCAGCGCGCTCCAGTCCCGCACGACCCGCCGGGTCAGCGCCTCACCGGCGACGACCAGCACGGCCGCGAGCCCGTCGGCCTGTTCGGCGGGGAGCTGGTGGGTCAGCACCTCCAGATGCGCGGGGGTGAGTTTGATGAAGCTGTAGGGCGCGCGTCGGGCCAGGTACGAACCCAGCTCGGCCAGATCGGTGTCCTGCGGCACCATGTGCACCGCCTGGCCCGCGAGCAGCGGAGCCCACAGATTCGGCACCACGAGGTCGAAGGCGATTGAGGAGAACAGCGGCGCGCCGCCGTCTCCCCGCGACGCCAGCTCGTCCACCGCCCACTGGACGTGGTTCACCAGTCCGCGGTGCGGGATCTGCACCCCCTTGGGCCGGCCGGTCGAGCCCGAGGTGTAGATGATGTAGGCGAGGTGGTCCAGATCCGCGGCCCGAGGCGGAGGTACCGACGGCCAGGAGTCGAGAGCGGCACGGTCGGTGTCGACGAGCACGCTCGGACCGTCGAAGTCCAGGTCCGACCGGTACGACGACCGGGTCACCAACACGGCGGTGTCGGCGTCGGCGAGCATCTGCGCCACCCGCACGGCCGGGAACGCCGGGTCGATCGGCAGGTAGGCCGCACCCGCCTTCCAGGTCCCCAGCAACGCGACGAGCAGGTCGACACCCCGGTCCAGCAGCACACCGACGACCGACTCCGGCCGGGCACCCAGTGAACGCAGATGATGGGCGCACTGGTTCGCGCGCGCCTCCAGCACGGCGTACGTCACCTCGGTGTCCTCCGCGACCACCGCGATCGCGTCCGGCGTCAGGGCGGCCTGATCCTCGAAGAGCTCGCACACCGACCGTGCCACCGGCGTCGCCGGATTCACCGCCCAGTCGCCGAGCAGCCGCTCCCGCTCGTCGTCGGCCAGGAACGTCGTCCGGGCGCTGCCCTGGGGGTCGGCGGCCATGGCCGCCAGGACCGCGCGGAACATCGTGGCGATCCGTTCGGTGTTCGTCCGGGTGAGCGCCCGTGAGTCGGCGGTCAGGAAGACATGTCCCGCACGGGCGGAGACGGTGAGCGGGAACTCGGTGGGGCTGTCGTCGATCCCGACGACACTGTCGACCAGCTCGCGGTCGACCTGCCGGAAGTCCTGATAGTTGAAGAACACATCGACCAGCCGCTGCGGCTCGCCGAGCAGCCGCTGAACGGCGGGCAGCGGGAACCTGCGGTGCGGCCAGGAGCCGATCTCACGGGCGAAGACCTGGCGGACGAGATCCAGCCAGGTCGTGGCGGACCGCTCGAACGGCACCGGCAGCGTGTTGAGGTACATGCCGTAGACGCGGTCGGCGCCCAGGACCTCCGGACGCACGTCGTAGACCAGCCCGGCGTGGAACTCGGCAGCGTCCGTGAGCTGACTGAGCACCTTCAGGAAAGCCGCGAGCAGGACGCTCTTCAGCGAGGCGTCCGCGGCGATGGCCAGCGCGCGCAGATCGGTCTCCAGATCGGCCCAGCTGATCCGCACGTGGCTCATGGTGCGCGGCCCGTCGGGCTCGCCCCAGCCGTCCGGCAACGTGAACTTCGGGTAGCGCTGGACGACACCACGCCAGTGGTCGGCATCCGCCTCGGTGCGCAGCGCGACCAGTTCCGCGGCTACGGAATCGGCGAAACGGACGGCGGGAGCCTGATACGGCTCGGGCTCCAGTCCGTCCCGGATCCGCCGGTATGCCCCGAGCAGCTCCATGAAGAGGGAGTGGTAACTCCACCCCTCCATGATCGGATGACACTCGGTGATCGATATCCACCAGCCGCCCTCCCCGCTGTGGTGCGCGTGGAACCGCATCAGTGCAGGGACGCTCAGGTCGAACGCAGTCGCCCGCTCCCGGCGCACGAACTCCCGCAGCGCGGGCAGCTGCTCCCCGCCCGGCAGACCGCCGATGTCGTGCACTCCGACCGACACCTCCGCCGAGGCGTGGACGAGCTGCATCGGGACCGAGTAGTCGGTCAGATGCAGCGAGGTGCGCAGCGCCTCGTGGCGGGCGACGACCAGCCGCGCGGCGCGCTCGAACGCCCGGGACGAGAACGGCTGGTCGTCGAGGATCCGGAAACTGCTGCAGTTGTGATAGGTGTTGTCACCGTCCTCGTCGAGCATCTCGATGACCATTCCGGTCTGGATCTGGGTCATCGGGTACGCGTCGACGACCCCATCGGGCAGCTTCGCCCGGTCCGCCGCCGAGATCAGCGCGAACGGCGCGACGAGGGTCACCTCCGGCACGCTCGACTCCGAGCGCTCGGCCAGCAGCTCACACAGCTCGGCGACGCTGCGCCGGTCGAACACGTCACGGACCGAGAGGTCATAGCCCTCCGCGCGCAGCACCCCGACAAGCGCGACCGCCCGCATCGAATCGCCGCCGAGTTCGAAGAACCCGTCGTACACGCCCACCCGGTCGACTCCAAGCGCCTCGGCCCAAACGAGCGCGACGCGTTCCTCGGTCGGAGTCCTCGGCGCGACGTAGTCGCCGCGGGAGAACGACTCCGGGTCAGGCGCGGGCAGCGCGCGCCGGTCGAGCTTCCCGTTCACGGTCAGCGGGATCGATGTCAGGGTCACGAAGCTCGCCGGCACCATGTACTCCGGCAGTGTGCGCCCGAGCAGTTCGCGCAGTTCGGCGGGTTCGGGTGCGGATCCGTCCGACGAGACGACGTAGGCAACCAGGCGCCGGTCGCCGGGGATGTCCTCGCGGGCCACGATCACCGCCGACCGGACCAGGGGGTGAGTGGCAAGCGTCACTTCGATCTCACCGAGTTCGATCCGGTAGCCGCGGATCTTGACCTGGTCGTCCGCCCGTCCCAGGAAGTCCAGACTGCCATCGGGGCGGCGGCGCGCGAGGTCGCCGCTGCGGTACTGCCGAGAGCCGGGTGGGCCGAACGGGTCCGGCACGAACCGCTCGGCGGTCAGCTCGGGCCGATTCAGGTAGCCGCGGGCCACCCCGGCCCCGGCGACGTGAATCTCCCCTGGCACCCCCAGCGGACTGAGACCGCCTGATCCGTCCAGCAGCCGCACGCTCAGGTCGGCGAGGGGTCGGCCGACAGGGTTGCCGCCGCCCGTCACGTCGGTCAGGCCGATGCGGTGATAGGTGGTGTGAACGGTCGTCTCGGTGATGCCGTACATGTTGGCCAGCACCGGGCGTTCGGCACCGAGCCGCTCGATCCACGGCTTCAGCTCCGGGATCTCCAGGCGCTCACCAGCGAAGATCACCGCTCGCAGTGCCAGCCGCCCGAGACGGTGGTCACCGTCGGCGGCGGCCACTGTCAGCGACCGGAACGCCGAGGGCGTCTGGCTCAGCATCGTCACCCGATGCTCGACCAGCAGGTCCAGGAACTCGTCCGGAGACCGGGTGACCATACGGGGCACGATCACCAGCGCGCCGCCGTGCAGCAACGCGCCCCACATCTCGAACACCGACACGTCGAAGGCGAAGGAGTGAGCCAGCGTCCACACGTCCGAGTCGGTGAAACCGTAGTGCTCGTCGGCGGTGCGCATCAGCCGGACCACGTTCGCGTGGCTGACGCAGACACCCTTGGGTCGTCCCGTGGAGCCGGAGGTGTAGATCACATAGGCCACGTTGTCCGGACTCGACACGGACAACGGGTCTGACTCGGATTCGTCACCCAGCGCCGTCTCCGGGGCGTCGAGGACCACCAGCCGCCCTTCGAACAACCCCACCAACGACGAGGCGCGCGCGGAGTCGGTCACGACCAGCGAGACGTTCGCGTCGGCGAGCACGTAGCCCAGCCGATCCGGCGGATTCACCGGATCCAGCGGGACATAACCCGCCCCCGACTTCAGTACGCCCAGCAGTGTCGGGATCAGCTCCGCACCGGGGTCGAGATGGACCCCGACCAGCGTCTCGGGGCCGGCGCCCAGCCTCCGCAGCCGGTGTGCCAGCCGGTTCGCCCGCCCGTTCACCTCCCGGTAGGACGACGTGACGCCGTCGGCGACCACCGCGGCGGCATCCGGCGTTCGCACCACCTGCGCCTCGAACAGCTCCTGCAGGCCCGCGGGCACCGGTTCCACCCGCGGCGCGCCACCGGTGACGAGCGAACGCTCCGCGCCGTCCAGGAGATCGAGCTGGGACACTGTCGCGTCGCTGTCGGCGACCGCGGCCTCCAGCAGACGTATGAAGTGCCCCGCCAGACGGCGCACGGTGTCCGCCTCCAGAAGCGACGTGGCGTAGACGAACTGGCCATCGAACGCGCCGTCCGGCGCGTCGTCGATCTGGAGCTCGAGATCGCACTTGGCGACCTCTCCGGTCGCCGGATACGGCTCGACCGCAAGCCCGGGGAGATCGAGGATGGCACCACCGCGCTGATGCAAGGTGAACGCCACCTGGTAGAGCGGTGAGCGGGACATGTCCCGCTCCGGCTGGAGTTCGTCCACCAGCCGGGCGAACGGCACCGCCTGGTGATCGTAGGCGTCCACCAGTGTGCCGTGGGCGTTCAGGAGCAGGTCACGGAAGGTCGGGTCGCCGTCCCAGCGTGCGCGCAGCACCAGGTTGTTGATGCAGTAGCCGATGAGCTCCTGCAGCTCGGGACGCGTACGGCCGGAGACCACCGTTCCCACGGGAATGTCGCTCTGGCCCGTGTAGCGCGCAAGGAGGATCTGGAACGCGGTGAGCAGCACCACGAACGGAGTCGTCTCCTGGCGCGCCGCCAGATCGCGGATCCCTGAAGCGAGTGCTCCGGGGAACGCGAACGAGACCATCGCGCCGTGGCTGCTACGCAGGGCGGGGCGGGAGCGATCGGCGGGCAGGTCGACAGACGGGAGGCCGGCGAGCTGCCGGTGCCAGTAGTCCAGGTGCCCCGCGAGGCGGTCTCCGGACATCTGCGCGCGCTGCCAGGCCGCGTAGTCCGCGTACTGGAACGGCGACGCCGGCAGCCTGGCCGCCTCCCCCATGGTGAAGGCGCGGTAGAACGCGCGCAGCTCGGCACCGACGACGCGGGTGGACCAGGCATCGAAGGCAATGTGGTGGAAGACGATGGTGAGCAGGTGGTCGTCGGGCGCCAACCTGAACAGCCTCGCCCGCACCGGCCGGTCCCGTTCAAGATCGAACGGGGTCACCGCCTCCCCTGCGACGATGTCGGCCAGGCGGTCCGGGGACTCCTCCACGACCGGGAGATCGAAGTCGGCGCCGTCGTCGATGATCTGAACCGGTTCCGCGCCATCGAACCCGTACCGCGTCCGCAGGATCTCGTGCCGCGCGATGAGCTCAGCCCATGCGCCCCGCAGTGCCCGCTGGTCCAGCGGCCCACGCAGGCGGAAGGCGAACGGCACGAGATACTCCGCACTGCCCGGGTCGAGTCTGTCGAGGAACCACATCTGCTGCTGGCCGTGGGACAGCGGAAGTGACTCCGACCGGTCAGCCCGTGGGATCTCGGCGCCACGCCGCGAGCCGCCACGGAGCCGGTGACGGAGAAGCTCGTCCCGTAGGCTCCTCAGGGCGGCGCCCTGCTCGATTTCCCCGGTGCTCATCGCGACTCCAATCGGCTTCGGGTTCAGATCTAGTCGTGCGCTGCCTGTTCCATACGGCGACGCAGGCTCAGCGGCCGCATGTCGGTCCACACCTCGCCGATGCGCGCAAGGCACTCGGAACGCTTTCCCTCGGTGCCCTCCGTGTGCCAGCCGGCCGGGAGATCCCGGTCCGCGGGCCAGATGGAGTACTGCTCCTCGTCGTTGAGCACGACCTTGTAGAGCTGGTCGTCGTCCTGTTCCTGACCCATTGCTGCTCCCCATGCTCGGTACTGGGACGTCTGCAGAGTTTTCCCTCCCGCGATACTCGGCCTATATCCCGACTATCCATCGGGACTGAGGGCGTCCGACCGGGCCGGGCGAGGGACCCGGCACGTTTCTCCGCCCACGCGGACCGCGCCCGGCGCGACCCCGGACCGGATCAGTGGCCGTGCAGGGTGCGCAGGTACTCGTACGCCGTCGGGAGGATCGTTGCCAGTTCCGCCTGCTTGCGTTTGATCTCGTCGAACACCAGCTCCGCACCTTCCGCCGCCTCCGGGCGGAACGCCATGGACGGCAGCGGATGGTCGGGCAGGACGTCGAGCCCGGCAAATATGCAGTAGTAGCTGCTGTTGGTCCAGTAGTTACGGAACTCGGCTTCGAAGTTCGAGTAGTAGGTCGACTCGTCGGTCACCGGCATGTTGATGGCGAGGCCAGCCCGGTAGGCCGCGATCTTCTGCTTGATATCATCGGCGAGCTCCAGCTCCTTGCACGCCCGCCAGAACGGCGTGTCGGCGCGCGGGGCAAGCGTGAAGTGTGCCTGGATGAAGTCCCTCGAATCGTCGAACATGATCTCTATCTCACGATTGAAGGAGTCGCGGAGGATCGGGTCGAAGCGCTTGTCCGGAAAATGTTTCCCGAGCTGGTAGAGAGCGGCGGTTATGAAGTAGATCCCGGTCGACTCCAGCGGTTCCAGGAAGCATGAGGAGAGGCCGATGCTGACGCAGTTCCTGACCCACGCGCGCCGGTTCCGGCCGACCCGGAACTTCAGATGGTTGAGCGGCTGCCGCTCCGGATCGAGGTCCCACAGAGCGCAGAACTCCCGGGTTGCCTCGTCGCGCTCGGTGAACCGACTGGAATACACGTAGCCCGCGCCGAATCTTCCGAGCATCGGGATCTTCCAGGTCCAGCCCGATGTCATGGCGATGGCAGACGTGTACGGCTCGATTCCTTTCGCGGCGTCGTCGTGCGGCACCGCCGTGGCGACTGCGCTGTCGTTGAGCAGGTGGTCGCTCATGTCCAGGAACGGCTCGCGCATGGCCTTGTTTATGAGCAGCCCTCGGAAACCCGAGCAGTCCACGAACAGGTCACCCTCGATGATCCGCCCGGACCTCGTCCGCAGCGCCTGGATATATCCGCGCTGGTCGATGACGGCATCCGTCATCTCGTCCTCGATGTGGACGGCTCCCTGCTTCTGCGTGGCGAAGCGGCGCAGGAAGTCAGCGACGAGCCGGGCGTCGAAGTGCCATGCGTAGTTGGTCCACCGCGTCCCGTCGGCGTACCGCGGGGCAAGATTAGCGTCGACCGCCGGCGGCTCCCGGTAGCACGCGTAGTCGAAGGGCTCGTCCGTGAGCGAGCTCAGCCGCTTGGCGGCCCAGTAGTGCGAGATGGGCAGGTTCTCGTGCGTCGGCAGGAGACCGAAGAGATGGTAGTAATGGTCCGTCCCGCCACGGAGTGGGCGGGCCACCGCGCCACCGGACCCGTCCGTGCGCCAGTTGATGAACTTTATACCCATCTTGAAACTTGCGTTGCACTCGCGCATCCACTCGTCCTCGGCGAGGCCGAGAAAATCGAAGAACGTCTTGTGTAGATTGGGTACCGTCGCCTCGCCGACGCCGATCCGTGGGATCGTCGGCGCCTCCAGGACAGTGATCCGCGCGTGTTCACCGAGCACCTTTCCCAGATAGGCGGCTGTCATCCAGCCCGCCGTTCCGCCACCAAGAACGACGACATCTTCGATGCGGTGATCGTCCATCCCGGTCGACATCCTCCGCTTGTAGAATATTTTCGCAGGTCGGTTCACTGTTCCCGGGTAGCCGATACAGCGGCTATATCGGGGCTATCCCAGATCTTTCGCGCCTGGACCGGGTGTGATCGTGGGCTGGTCTCCCACTCTTGTTGATGTTGAGTTATGCCGCTTGGTCTGGGTGTGGCCGTGGCGGGGTGCCCCGGCTGTCGCGCGGGGTGGGGTGCCCGGTCCACGTCCGGGGGTGTT